>NZ_VRKW01000012.1 GCF_009746715.1 Ketobacter sp. MCCC 1A13808 | reverse complement strand
CGTTATAAACAGTTTGGGTTGGCTGATGTCTTCACCGCGCATAGTTAGGCTCTGTATTCAAAGAGAAGAAAACGCTATTTTTTCACAAAATAGTTAGTAAGGGGAGTTTTTCAACAAGCTGCTAAGAAATCCTTAGTAGTTGCCTGCTCGGGTAACTCACCGTCTTTAAAGATATTTTTAAGGTGCATCAGCACGTTTTCAGGGGTGGTCGAATACTTCCCCCATCTGCAACTGGGTCAACCAAAGGCTTTCCTGCTCCAGTTGAATATCCAGTTGAACCGTGCCATCGGCAGAGGTGTAGATTTGTATATGTTGATTAGCCATTAAGCGCTCCTTGCTTTAGTGGGTTGAAAATTTCCTTAATAGAGCTGACCTCACAGCCACCGTCCATCCGAACTCCTAAGAAATCCCTGCAAGTTGCCTGCGTAAGTTCTTCCTCGGTGGTTATGAGCTTGCCCTTTACCATGGTGATGACCTGTGGTGATTTCCCTTTTTATCTTATGCGGCAACTTCTTCTTGCATACTGGGTGGAAACTGGATGTCCAGTTCTTCGACGGATAGTTTTCCAGAGATTAGTCGGGGTAAAAGCTGACTTTTAGTTTTTTCAAGAATTTCAACTTGCCTAAACAATATCTGCTTTTGGACTATCAGCGATTTCATTTTCTCAGGAACCAGCACCTTTATGCCTTCTATTAAAGATTTATTCAATTCAACCTGACCTGTCGAGCCGGCTGCCATAAATTCAAAATACTGTTGAAGCTTTGCCACAGTATATGCCAGATAAAAAGCATCAATCTTTTCAGGGTCTGCTCGGCAAATCGTCACATGAGAATCAACTGTTATGTTCTCTGGCTTAAACTCAACGACAGCGACTCTTCCTAAAGTACCAACGCCAGTGGAGTTTATTAAAGCGTCGCCATGTTGGATATATTTTGATTCGTCCGCCCTGGAGTCGTGACGTCTGGCCTCAGATAAATCTATCCTTCCGTCACGAATACATTTCTGGTTGATAACCAGGAGCTTTAGGTGCCGCTTATTATGCGGGAGCAGCGACAGGCAGTGCAGCGGTAGCATTAGGTCGCATACTTGGCTGTGGATCCACAATAGTAGATGCAATGTGGCATCTACGTGAGAAAGGTATATATGCATCCTAGGTTGAAAGCGAGCTACTTTCGAATCCGGAAATTTTGCAAAGGAGATAATCGTGGAATCATGGTACGGATTAATTGTCATAGCCGTTGTTGGATTAGCAGCGGTATCGACAATGATAGTGTTGCAAAACCTATGTGAAAAACGCCTTATAAAAGGTGGAATTTTGCCACACGAATCCGCCACTACAGATGAAGACATTGTACGTTTGGCGAACTCCGTCCATAAAATATTAGCCATTAAACGCTATCGACAAATTTATACAACCAGCTTGAAAGTCGCAAAAAGCAAAGTAGAAGCGATGGTAATAGAGTGAACGCCGTGTGCGGCATTCACGCTGCACTTGCAGCTTATTTCCTTCTCTCCTTGTAGTCAGTCCGTTTTGGCGTTATCCGAAAAAGCTCTGGCATTAAGGGTTGCTGGTAGCATGTTTATTTCTTCTAATCGATTATTCGCTTGTTATTGACCAGACCACATACAAGCGATTGGTACTGCCCACAACTTTTCTCCAAAGGGTAGAACATGATCGCCATCATAAAACAATATTCCGGAATGAAAGTGCTGCTCCACATGGCGGGCAAATCGTTCTATTCCCCTAAAATCCGATTTGCGTACGGTGGCAGACAACTTAGTTTCCATGGCGATGAAGCCCGAATCGGTTTCCAACACATAGCCCACCTCGTACTGGTCCATATCGCAATAATAGTAAAAGCTCACATCCGAATCGCACCAGCTGATTGTCTTTAGCGTCTCGATCAAGGAGGGGCAAGAGCAATGAAGTCCCCAACCCAAAAGATCTGCTGACACCAACCTCAGCGTTCAAGAAATACGCGCTACGCCTGATCAGAAATGCCGGAAAAGCCTTTATGGACACTTCGTTCAAAGTGAACATTCATTGCAAAGCGACCGTAGCGCGTAATTTCAGAACCGCTATCGAGGTGTCTTTAAGGTAGCAATGACATCGTCAATTTTATCTTGATCCGCCGTACTGATGGTAAAGACTGTTTCAGCATCTTGGTCACTCGCCAAATGCAGAGTGGCTGTATTCTCAACATACACCACGTAACCAACGTAACCAACGTAACCAACGTAACCGTCTTTTGAAATTTCTTTTATTTTCCAGTCTTTCTTTTTGGATAGCTCAAGCGCACGTTCGACAAAATCGGTCGCTGGCTGGTGTTCTTTTGGTAATATTTCTTTCTGAACATAACCATGAAATCCCCGTTCCCCGTAAAAACGAATGTCTTCCCCTTCTATTCTAGAAACTCCATTAGCGGGAAACCCAACATCAAGTCCGTTTGACAACCCCACAGGTATTGTACTGCTTTGATGTTGTGCGCAGCCTGCAATACCCAAAAACAACAAACATAGAAAGACTTTCTTCGGCATAAGGAGATCCCTTTAAAATTAAACATACAACTTACATAGACATAAGACATACAACGCACAAACCCGCTGACTATATTATCAGGCTTGCCCAACAAAACCTGTCCCAGCCCATATGGCCACTTTTCGATCAAAGACTGTCAGAAGAGCTGCCTCACCCAAACGCAATATTGCCGTCAGTATCGAATCAACGTGAACCGGTAATCCCCCCTTTTTGGGGCGCTGTTTGTCCCTCTATTGTCTATCTATAAAACTTGGACACCGGAGTCACCATGGAATGTGAAATCATCCTGAACAGATTTCAGTCACCCTAGATCAGGAGGACAAGCAGGCACTTCAGGACATAAAAAGCATACTCGGGCAGTCAGGTTTGTTCGCTGGTTTGCTGTCGGCCACACACGTTTTGTCTTGGATGGACAAAGAAATAGGTATAGTCGCTATCGGAAACGAAGAGTGGCTAGACTTGGCAAAGACTATCGCCAACTCCAACCGCCTGACACTCCTTGGTGCTCAAAAGGCTTCAGCCGCGCAATACTCCCGCCATTCCACCAGGGGAACTCCTGAGCAAGCTCGCTTTTGGGCAAATTTTCAGAGCATCATTACCCGTGTAATAAAAGGTCAATGCAAATGATTAAACAAACTGTCTTCTCACTGGCACTTATCATGTCCTTGGGGTGCCAAGCCGACACCGCGAACTCCGGTTATACGGTTGTCACAAAAGAACAGATGAAAAGCTTCACCGGCCGAGCGATTTATGCCACTGAGCAAGGTGCCTACGTGGGCGAGCTTAAGAATGGCAATCGCCATGGCTATGGTATCAGCTATGCACAAAACGGAACGGTGATGGCTGGACACTGGAAAAATGATAAGTTCATCGGAGAAGGCGTCATGATCAGCATGGACATCAACTCTGTATCCGCGGGCAACTTTGATGGTGCCATGCTGGTTGGAAATGGCGCTGTCAGCTTTGAGGGGGATGTCGCCCAAGGTGACTTTAAGAAAGGTTCAGCGAAGCCTGATAATGTCGAGTGTTATCGCGCCGGCGAAAAGATTGACTGCAAAGACAGCAAGCTTTATGGCACGCCAGGGGGGTAGAAAGCCCCTCATCCATGCAGTTGCCGTAGCCGTAGCCGTAGCCGTAGCCGTAGCCGTAGCCGTAGCCGTAGCCGAATCATCACACGGCTGGAGAAATAAGTGAGAAGAAGTTGATTTAGAATGGTTTTTTTAAATTCAGACAGGGAGTTTGAAAATCCCCGGGTCGGTGGTTCGATTCCGGAACCGGCATAAGATTCAGTACCTTAGCCTGCCTTGTGCAGGCTTTGTTGTTTCTGGAGTTTGGGATGTAATCAATATGACTGCAGATTCTAGAAAAACCATATGCCCTCATTTTCCTGTTACTAAAATTCTAACGTCAGAATCATACCCCCGGTAATCTTTACGGCGCTTTGCTATCCCTAGCAACCATACGCCTATTACTCTGGAACTCCGCTGCAACGATTTGAGAACAGGATCACGTAAGCCCGATTGACCAATCGCTTCACTAGTACATACTCATATACTTAGCAGTGGAGAGTAAGAATGCAGTATCCAACCCCAACTCCGCCCGGTCAGGCTGTGGGCAGTGACTTTTATAACCTGACCAAAGGCAATCATCCGGTTCATTTTTTATTTGGTCTCTACCTTCCGGTAATCGCATTGTGTAGTTTGATTCACAGTTTCGATGCGCCCTACTGGACTGTCCTGGCGCAGTTCGCTTGGCTCATTATGGGAGGCTGTCTGATCCTGCTTTTGGGCATTGCTCCCAAAGAAATTAAGCTCAGCAGCTTTTTTAAGGGCTTGTTTGTGTATGGAACCCTATTTGCCTGGCCGGTATGGATCTATCATTTCCGGCGTCGTATTTCGCTTAAATAGCACTGCCTAAATCATGGCCTTTGCCTATTCGGCTGGCGGCCCTGATCGTTGAAGATGAAGGCCGTTATCCCGACACCAGAATTCGTGAAATTCACCAACGGGTGGGCCTCGAAATCCCCCGTTCACGAGTGCGCTGTCGAGCAACTTGCGATATCAAGGGGGAACGTCAAAGACCCCACTCAGGCTGTGGTAGAATTCGACATTCTCACCGCCTTGCCAGAGGGCGTGGTAAGAAAAACCTAACGACCTCTTATCTATTTACTCAAATCTCAAGATCAGGATCATACCGCCTGTATTCTGTTTCGCGTTTCACTCATCAAAGCAACCATACTTTTATACTGCTCTAAAGCTCCATTGTGTCTGAACGGAAGATGGGCATGACGACAGACCGTAGAGCGGAAGCACTGTTATTCCGGCGGATCCAGGGGGTGCCAGCTTGATAGATAGAGGTGCTTGAAGAGTCACACTGACATCAGTCAATCCACCATCTGCTCCATCAAATGGCTATATATCACTCAACTTTCAACGTCGTTTGGCTTGTCCTTACACCCATAGTCGAATCTATAGATTCGATTTTAGATTGGAAATTCTATTTAGCACTAGGATCGAATCTGTGAGTTCGATTTTCTGTGTTACTCTGACATGAATAATGAAATCTAATCTGTAGATTCGATAAAGCGAGGCAATATGGCAGATAAGATGCAGAGCGAGAGTACGGCGCAAGACAGCACCCAACGTATGCGCCGTGTGGGCAATACCATGGAGGCCGGCGCATTGATAAAGGAGAGTCGCAAAAAGCAATCGATCCGCCAGGATGATATAGGAGAAATGATCGGTGCCAGCCACCTTTATGTTCGCAATGTGGAGACGGGCAAACCGACTGCAAATTGGGGTGGGGTGTTCGCACTGTGTGAGGAGCTGGGCATTGAGATCTATTTTCGGCTTCCCAAGGATCGGATGAACACGGATGACTGAGCGTTTCCTGGGGGTAATGATCGAGGGGCAAACAGTAGCCAGCCTTATCGAAAACAATGGTCACTGGCAAATGCTTTATGAGGATGCTTGGCGGCAACAAGGACACCCCTTGTCACCCCAGTTTCCACTGAGTCAGACGGCCTATGTAGATAGTGGCACTTGGCGACCGGTCCAAGCATTCTTTGATAATCTGCTCCCGGAAGAAGCGGCCCGTAAGCTGATGGCGAGCGATGCTAACGTCGACCCGGAAGACCATTTTGCATTGCTTGCTTATTACGGCATGGAAACGGCAGGTGCGCTGACATTGATTGATCCTGAGCAAAGTCGCGCAGTGGAGTCAGGTGAGCAGTTAATACTACCTGATGCCCTGTCGGCTCGCATTCAGCAACTGCCCAAAGTAGCCCTTTCCCACGGGTCACCAAAACGAATGTCTCTGGCAGGCGCACAACACAAACTGCCAGTGATTTATCGACAGGGAGAAATATTTGATCCCGTCGGGATAACCCCTTCGACCCATATCCTAAAGCCTGATCATCAAAATCGGGATGTGTATCCTAATACGGCAGCTAATGAGTGGTTCGTTATGACATTGGCGCAGCGGGTGCTTAGTGACATACCGAACGTTGAACTCACCAAGGTTCCTGAGAGCGTGTACCTGATTACCCGTTTTGACCGTACCAGGTTCAAGGAACAAACTCGTCGCCGCTATATGATCGACGGCTGTCAGGCGCTTGGGCTTAACAGCACTAGCAAATACGCGCAGTGCACCATGGAATCCTTATTGAAACTGGCTGAACAATGCCAGAAAAAAGCCCAAACCCGGATGCGGCTATTTGAATGGCTTGTGTTTAATTACTTGGCCGGAAACTCAGACGCGCATTTAAAGAACGTGAGTTTTTTCTATGACAGTGATGGCCTGGAAATTACACCCGCTTACGATCTGTTATGCACCTCAATTTACCATGGTCAACGTCCTGGCCAGTGGAACGAGGATCAATTGGTAACGCCTTTGGGCAAGACCAAGGAATTTGGTGCAATCACTCGCGAGGACATCATGGCCGTTGCAAGCGAACTGAATGTTCCGAAACGAAAAGCCGACGAGCTAATGAATCGCTGGAGCACTTCCCTGCCAACAATAGCGAATGAGATTTTGGATACCTCCATAGCAAAAGGCAGGTTAGATGCGGGTGAAATAAGGACTCTTCGTCTGATCATTCATGGGCCCATAATGGAAGCTTGCCAACGGATTTCCAGATAAATCAAGCTAGCTGCAAAAGCACCTATCAGTGGTCGTTAGTTCTAACAATGGATTCGGCGTTTAACGTATCGCAACGGATGAGTGTCAGTTTGATTCACAGTTTCAATGCGCCTTACTGGACTGTCCTGGCGCAGTTCGTTTGGCTGATTGCGGGGCTGCCTGATCATGCTGTTGGGAATAGCCCCCAAAGAAACCAAGCAGTATGGATCTATCGTTTTCGGGGTCGTATCTAGATTCAAACACGCTGTTTAGTATCCAATAGAAATTAACAGGCGAAAGCTATATATCTAGATTGTCGGCACTCGAAATGATGTTAAAAGGCTTTCTTAAAACGTCTACTGTCCCCAGCTTCTCGCGGGTTCCGGCAGGAAGCTCATTATATCGAGGTGCCAGCTCAAACACTTTAATGGCATCGTAAATGACTAAGGAGCCTCCTTTGGATAGGCCTTCCGCTTTTTCGGGCGCGTAGTGAGCTAGAATAGAAGCACTCACCAAATACTGATTCATGGCTGGCTTTGCACATTCATAATTAGCTTTGGTGGCATGATACATCATTACCAGCTTCTTCTGATCCAGAGTTAACGAAAGCCCTGAGAATATATCTTTGGGCAGGGTGGATTCAGACTTCTTGCAGGCGTCCAGCGCTTCTGAATACGCATCCAGATCTGTTTGGGCTTGCTCTAGAGCTATTTTAGCCAGTTGCTGGTCATCGTTCGCTAAACAAGCCGAAGGTAGGACCATTGCCATACACAAGATTAGTATTTTCTTCATTTATCAATTTTCTCCCTAATGCACAGAGCAACCATCAGAAATGGCGCGCCAGAATTGCTTTTCTTGGTAATTGCTCACGTTTAAAAATGCCATCATGGCTTCCTGCTCAACCCGTTTGCGCGCTATAGCTGGCACACCCTTCATGGTTTTTGCAAACTCTTCAAAATCATAAGTTGAGACGCTGACAGAAGCCTCTATAAATCTGTTACCAGCGAACATATCGTGCATTGCACCAACCGACAAGGCGACAGCCAGTACGTTTGCAACTTCTCTTATACTCCGTATTGTTTCAATAGTGTCCTTACTTCTTTCTGATAGTGCAAGATTATCAAGACTTGGGCAATCCATGGCTACTCCTTATTTTAAGGTTACTCTTTATTTTAATGATGAGTAGTACACAGAAGTAGACAGCCAGAGAAGTAGACAGCCACAGAAGTAGACAGCCAGCACACAAAGCAAATGAATTTTTTGGATCAACAAAATTTGAGAGTTCAGGCTGAAATCGAACGCGAACGCGAACGAATCAATGGGAGAAAATCCTCCAACGTACACAGCGCAGAAGTTCAAATCCTGGACAATCTCACCAACGAGGGTGTGACCGATGACCTGGAGCTACTTGGCCCTGTAGCCACCGCCAATTTCTTCAAGATGATACTTTAAATCAATTGGTCTGTCTTCAGCCATACGTCCGACTGGACCCGCTCCCCCGATTGGAAAGTCATGCTCTATACCCGCATCAAGAGCTGTCCTATCTGCTCCTGTTTGACTGCCACTTATAATTTTACTAAGCAGTGACTGCCTTATACCTCAATTAAGAATAACTGCTATAAACTAATTTCAGAATAGCAAATGGTTCTACTGAAGTTCGTTTCAAGTTTGAAGTTCATTTATGCAGCCTGAATTGAAAGCGAGTTTCTTTCAATTCAGGAAATTTCACAACGGAGATAATCGTGGAATCATGGCACGGATTAATTGCCATAGCCGTTGTCGGATTCACAGCGGTATCGACAATGATAATGTTACAAATACTGCATGAAAAACGTCATATCAAAGGTGGAATTCTACCGCAAGGATTGCATAATGCGCATGAAGACATTGAACGCTTTGTGCATTCCGGCCATAAAAGATTAGCCATTAAACGCTATCGATAAATTTATGAAGTCAGATTGAAAGAAGCACTCACCCCGCCCGCCAGGTCAAATGGTCAAATCGCACAGAACTTTAATCAATAACGCGCTAAAATCCACGGTGCTTTTATGGATACTGTCGGTCATCAGACCAATCTTAAGGGGATATCATGCCTACCGGGAACAGAAGCATCAGAAATGTGATTTTTTCATTCGCTATTTTGTTCAGTACCAGCGCCTTCTCTGTTGTTACGGAATACACCTTGCCCGACGCACACACCGTCCCGACCGCCACTTTTATAACGGGCTCAACCGGACATATCCGAGTTCCGGTTTCAGTGCTTAGTGATGCAAAAGTTGCCAGCGCAGATGGTTTGGTATTTCGCTTCGCCGATGGATCAAACTTTTCAGTCCAGACACTAACGGACCGCAGCACCGGACACGCCGGGGTGAATATGCATACCTGGCCGGAATATCTGCTCGGATTAAAAACCAAAGGCCCCGAACCCGAAAGCTACGTGAAAGATCTAAAGTTATCCGGCGAACACATCATTAAAGATTCCATTGCCCCCACTGAAATCCGGCGCTTCTCTACTAAAAACGGCACCGGTTACTGGGCTGTCGGAAAGGAGAAATCCGCAATCGTTTTGACGAATACCGATATTACCGATCAGATTACGGTGATTTACACCAAGGATATGTCTGAATCTAAAATTCTGAACACGATTCTTAACGGAGTAAGCCTGTAATGTCATTATCAGCCGAAGAAAAAGACGATCTTATGGAAGTAATTGAAATCATTTATGGCTACGACTCCGAAATACAGAACTACAAAAACAGCTTTAACGATCAGACTGTTGATGCCGTGGAAGATGCATTTGCCGCATTGATTGAATGCAATAACAATATGAAGTCTCTGGTGGTAGATTTATTGGGTGGTGCCCGTTATCTGGTGAAGGGCTGGCTGAAGAAGATACTTGGTCAGGTCCGCAAAAGACTAGAGAATGAAAAGATTAAATTTAACGGATTAGCCTGCCGCAACGTAGTGTCGGGAAGCTGGAAATCAGCAATTATAATATCGACCTATTAAACAGAGCCGGAAACACCGACCCGCTGCAGCGCTTTCTTCTGTTCTTTCGCCCGCACCCTTTTACTCTTGGTACGCTTCAGATAAATCCAGATGCCGCTGTAAACAAAAAATACCGGCATCAGCGAAATCAACAACCACAGCCAGCGCACCAAAAGCCCGGCAAAGTTACCAATATGCAGCTGATAGCTGATCCCCAAAAACGATTCTGCGGCAGTGAGATCTTCCACACGCCTTACTTTTAATACTTCGGCAGTGACAGGATCAAGAGTAACAATTTCAGCGTTAAAGGCATCCTCAGGTTGGATGCGCACATTCACTGGCTGGCTATTCGATTTGGGCGCGTTTACTGATAGCAGCTTGCCGCCGCCCACCTCCTCTAACGCTACCTTAACGGCCTGATCAATATTGCGGATGCCTTCGTGCCCAGCTGCTTCAAGCGGTTCATGCTCACCTACTTCACTGAACGTAACAAAGCCGACAATACCCTTCACCGTGTTTTTCCAGTTGAAGCCAATGCCGGTAAACGCAATCAGGATCAGCACACCGGCTGCAGCCATAGCGGTGATGGAATGAAGACGTGACATAATTTTACGGTTACTGTCACGAAAAGAAATTTTAAGGCGGTCGATACGGCGTGGCGGGGTCATCCACATCCAGAACCCCATCAACGATTGCAGAATAAAAACAGATGCAAGCACCGACATCACATTGCGCGCCCAGGATCTGGCGTCTCCCTCCGGCACCAGCAACCACCGGTGTAGCTGCAAAACATAGCCGTATAAGGTCGTATTGTGTTGATAGTGTTTCAGCACTGTACCGCTAACGGGATCGACATTTGCCACCCCCTCTCCGTTGCCAAGCCAGATTTTCCAGGCATGTCCTTGCGCCTGATCCACAGCAATCACATTGACCGGAACCCCGGGCAACTGCTCTTCGAAATGATCCAACAAAGTTTCAAACGGTAATGGCACACCTGTCGTATCTGCGTACCACTCATCGGGCGCAACTTCTGCCTGAAGCTCTTCACCAAAAACAAGCAAGGCTCCGGTAATGCAGACCAAAACCAAAGGGACGGCCAAAGCCATCCCTATCCAGAGGTGAATTCTCAATAATTTACGAAACATTAAACTGGCCTAGATTACATGCTGTTTTTGTTTAGTTTAAAGAGAAAAGTCAACGCCCACCCAAAATACACGTCCAAGTTTACCTTCAGTATCGATAGCAGCACCTTCCAGAGTCGAGCTAAAGTCTTTCTCATCGGTAATGTTTTCTACCCGAATTCTGGCTGCGACATTATCCGACACCCACAATGCAGCCCCCAGATCGAAGCGATCGTAAGACTCGCGACGGGTTTCGGTAACACCACCTTCGTTGATCCGCTCAAATGGTTCGCCGTGAATGCCCGCTCCCCATACAGAGAATACGTCGGTCCAACGGTAGTCAAAGCGCAATGTAAGCTGATGATGTGCTACGTTCACGCCATTACTACCAAAAAAGATGTTGCCGTTCGCATCTGTGCCGTCTTCGCGGGTCGCTTTCACATCAAATACATGGTTGTATCCGGCGGATAAAGTTAATTTTTTGGTCAGCTTAGAAAGTGCTTCCAGTTCAACACCGGACTGCTCCACTTCTACGTTCATGATCGCACCATTTTCTCGTCTTGGTACATTCTCCTGAGTAATCGTATAGAGCGCAAGATCGACAAACCCCTTTGATAACCCTTGATTAACGCCAATTTCGTAACTGACTGATTCTACGATTTCGTCACCGGCACCCACCGGATTCAGAGCATCACTACCAAAATTACCGTATTTCTCATAGAACCGGTTATAACCGGTTGCAGCACTGGCACGCAATCGTGTTGACTCAGCTACAGAATAGGCTCCGCCCAGCTCCCAACTGAATACGCTATCATCCTGCAGGGTATCTTCCTGAGTTACGTCATTCAGAACGATGTCATTGTTAAACCAGGTGTTCCGTAATCCCAGGGTAACGATGGCATTCTCATTGAACGTCAGCGAGTTAGTGAACTTCAGCGCCGGATCGTTGAACGTATTGTCCCATTGTTTGTCGCGCAAAGTGTTTGTGATTTTATATTCGATCCCTGCGCTGCCGGAGTAACGAACTCCGCTGCTCAATTCGGTTACCATAAAATAATCGGCAAACAGCGTGTCGATTTTAGTACTACGGTCGCGGCCTCGGGCTTCCCACACGGTTCCGGTATCGGAATGCAGGTAACCGGCGCGAACGCTGGTGGTATCCGAGAGTGCATGATCCATGTTCACCGAGGCATAAGCCGTATCAGAATCGATATTATTTACGTCGCCGTTCCGATACATATCGGTATCGGATTTACTGAAGATTCCCAACACCTCGATACGGGTCGCATCCGAGGGATTAAATCCGACTTTACCCACGAAGCTGCCAATGGTTTGCTTATCCAGATTGGCCGGCTCGTCAGTCCCGTCGAAGTCACCGTAAAGCCCACTGCCTGCAACATAGTAATCGGATTTTTCCGTTCCGTTGGCCGCTTCCAGCTGTAATATCGATTCCCCTGCGGTGCTGAAATCCAGCGTACCGCCAAAGTGGTTTTTGAACCCGCGGCCTGACTTGATATTGGTCTGGAATACACCACCATCGGAACCGTTACCAAACTGAACGCCGCGGCCACCTTTGTGTACATCGATCTGATCAATGGCAATGGTCGGAATCCGGCTGCTTGAATAGCCGCCGCCTTCTTCGTCTGCAAATTTCACAGCCGGTAAGCCGTCAATGGAGGTGGAAGCCCCCCAATCGCCAAAAGTACGAATGCTGAGCGGCCCGCCAAAACGATCACTGCCGGGCGTGTTAATTAAGCCGGTGGTAGTAAAGCGCAGCGCATCCGCGGTATTCACTTCGTTCAGGTTTTGCAACAACCCACCGGAGGTGGCTGAAGACGAACGTGGATCAGTAAAGGCCTGTTCTGCATGGTGTCGGTTTTTTTGTGACGGGTGGATAGCATCCCCCTGAACGACAACGGGCTCTAGCTCGAATACTTCGGCGTGCGCGTAAGAACCCGTAAGAGAAAGCAAAACACACGAGGCCAGACGGGCACTGCTGATACTCAGCGTTGATGTTGATTTCAACCCAATAGGCGCAAGCGCACCCAACCGATTCCGGTTTTGCATAATAATCCCCGCGTAATTTGGTCTTTGAAATAAGTAGAATGGAGGTCAAATTACGCTCAAACAGTCGTTAATGCAAAATGTTATCGTTTAGATAGAGATTTATGTCTCAAAAAAGTCGTTTAGCCAGTCTTGATCATTCAACCCCGCAGCAGGAATGGATACAAATCAGTGCCGGAAAGGTTGTATTTTGCGTGCAGACTAAGGGGCTCAGACACGAAAAAGGCAAGAAATCACTCCGGCGCAGGTAAAATGATTTTCAATAACGCCACCAAATCCGCCCTCGCTCTTTCTCGCTTACCGGAACTGGCGGAATCAAATTGGCTCAGGCAGGAAAGGATTTTCTTCTGTTGTTCAACTTCAATCTGTTGCAACGCACCCTGGGGTTTGTCTTCCGAGTTTTCCGTAATGCGGTTGCCGTGGGCGTGGCTCGACACCTCCCGGAAAAACAGGATCGCCCGATCCAGTAACACCAGCGGAAACTGCGGATTACGATTAGGACCGACAATGACCCGGGTTCCACCGAGCGGCAAACGTTTCACCCGTACCCGCGCAAGTTCACTGCCTTTCAAAAACACACTCCCTCCCGCCATTAACGCACCCATTGCGGTAAAAAAACCATGGGACAGGCCGACGGTGGCAAGATCCAGGGTCGCACCTAGCCCTGCGCCCATTCCGGTGGCCGCGATGGTCAGTTGTTGTTTGCTCAGCCCCAACAGCTCCCAGGTTTTATCGGCAAACAGATCCTCCCGCAGAATATCCTGCTCAGCAAATTTCAGATCGTACACGTTATGCCGGTATCGTTTGCGTATATCCTCGAACAAGTCACGCTCGCGCCCGGAAATTTTGCGGTGGTATTCCTCCAATGCCTTTTCCTGGGCAATGTCTGCGTCGGCTTCGTCCTGATAGGATTGCGCCACTTTAAGCTGAGTGGCAAATTCAAGATAGTTGGTGATGTATTCCGCGACAATGGCCAGACGGTAATTCCAGTCTTTCTGAAACGCATCAATCGCAATATCAATCGGCTGCTCCCAATCCTGGTGAATGGCTTTGAGGGTTTGCAGCAAAGCCAGCCGCTCCTGAAAACGCGCCTGGTGGGCATTGAATTCACGAATCACATTAAAATGGCGGCGGAATGCTTGTTTCCATTCGGCAATATAGCTTTTATCATCCTCTTTAAAATTAATCACCGCCATCCGCGGTTTGTTGATCAGGCGCAGGATTTCCATTTCCGCTTGATCCACTTCCAATAAGGGCCTGGAGCAATCAACCACATAAATTAAAGCGGCACCCTGCAACAACGGCTGCATCAGTTCGCAATCATGATGGAACGCTTCCTGAGCAGAGAATTCCTGCAAAAATGCCTGCAATAAAACGTCATCGGTCACCCTGGCCGACTGCATCCATTGCAGAATTCTGACCGGATTTTGGAAACCGGGCGTATCCACCAACTCCAGTACAACTTCGCCGTTAATGGTGACCGGAAAATATTGACACTCCACGGTTTCACCGGGGTAGTCGTTAACCACCACCGAGTCGTCCTCGGTCAAAGTCGATAACACCGACGATTTGCCTTCATTGGGATGGCCGACAATGGCAATGAGTGGATGAGATCTCATGTACCCGTTCTGCCCACGTCGACGGCATCCGTGTGAACATACAGACTGGTTTCGGTCTGCTCGAGTTTTTTGCGCCAGACTTCGGTCAGACGATCGGTCATGGGGGCACTCCCAGTGGGTGTCGGCTTGCCTAACAATAGTAGATGTAAGCGCTGTTTGTTTTGCTGTAGCAGGTCCGCGCAATCCGTCAATGCCGCCAGTTTTTCCTCGATCGGGGGTTGCCAGCCTTCAATGACAAGAAACACATCCGCTTCACCCTGTGTGGCAGTAGCGCACGCACGCACGTCGGCAACGGTTTTGAAATGCCCTTGGAAACCACTGATTTGCTTCAGCCATTTATCCAGGTATTCATCCTGATAGCGGCTTTGGGATTCACGTAATACAAACACCTCTTGCGGTGTCCCGTTGGGCGCAGGGGTTTCTCTTAACGGTTTGTTGCTCTCCGGGCTATGCAGGCTAGGCCGTCCGGCACTGCGCAACTCGATCGATAACATCCGCCGCCACAACGACTGATAATGGTAGCCACTAAAATCCAACGACCCCAGCAACCTGGACTCCAGGATCACGGAAACCAACCAGGCTATTAACCGCGGCACTAACCCGTAGAGCACCACTGAAAGCGCCAGAAAGGGCCACCAGGACAACAGGTCGTAACTGTGTAGCGCCTCACCGGATTCACGCAACACGATACGCGAGCCGATGATCTGTTGCAGATCCGGATAGCCCACACCTTCCCCAAAAAGCCCGCTCCAGGGCAACGCTAGCGCGGAAACAATCGTGTGGATGGTTGCTGCAGAATCCGTCAGTGAACTCTGCCATCCGAACGCGCGATCGGTAAAGGCCAGCAGCGCGCCAAGACACAACAACGCGCCCACATTAAAAGCCATTCCTGCGTGTTGGAATAAGCGGAACACTCGGTTGCCGAAAAGCCCCCGGTGATGCTCCACCGCCTCCGCCAGCGCCCGTTTGCTGCTTTGCAAATCGTCTTTGTTTTCTGTAGCTAGCGCAATGTGGTGGCCAAATTTCCCCCATAGCGCTTGTAACAGCCAGGTTCCGAGGCGAATCGGAACCGCATACCAACCGGCAAACACGGCTGAGCCGGCAAAGGCAAGCAACAACGTGAGCAGTAAAAAAAACAGCATGACCAATTGCGGTAACACCACTACGCCCAGAAACAACGCCACATTGACCGGTACAGAGCCATCGTAATAGAGAGCAGCATAGGTAATCGACGCTCCACTGATCAGCCCGGTGAGCAGCATAATAAACACCGCCACCCCATACGACGCCGAGAACAGCTTCCCAGGATCCGGTTCGATGGGGTCTTGCGTCAGGCGCTGCTCAACCCAATAGGCGTAGGCCTCCCGGGGGCCGGATGGCCGTAAAGGTGCTTTCTGATAGAGAGTACGGTCACGCTCTTCGAGTGCGGTTTCCGGCTGCCCTTGATCACGCAGGCGGTAACCTTCGAATTGCATTATTTTGCTGAAAGTCCAGCGCAGGTCGGGATTATTTTTCACTTAAAAGCATCAATTCAGGAATCGTAAAAACTCAGATTAAGGGTTAGGCAAGAGTATACGGCAGAAGTATCCGGTGCAAGCCGCCCGCACGCAGGACACCGGCATAGTCAGAATGATATAGACTTTTCTTCAGTGCTCGACTAATTTGGTTCCGGTTATTTACCGGCAGGAGTCAGAGAAGATGACCTACACACGAGCGTCCAATAGCGTGCCACAGAAAACCCAACTAACTTGCCGCAGCCTGATACTCGGCGCTATGGCAATAACGATGCTGGGCTGTGCCAGTACGCCTACCATTCACACCCAAAGCGCCCCCGGTGTGGATATCTCCCGCTACAAAACCTTTGCTTATATTTCACCGTTGGGCACCGATAGCTCCGAATACGGTTCGCTGCTGTCCAATAAACTGAAAGCAGGCACCCGCGCCGCACTCACCGCAAAAGGGTTTACCTATGACGAAAAAAATCCGGATATGCTGGTGAATTTCACTGCTACGGTGAAGCAAAAGACCGATGTGGAATCCATACCCGGAGGCATGGGTTTCCGTGGCGGTATGTATGCGCCCTGGGGCGGGTACAACGACGTTTATGTGCGCCACTATGATGACGGTACATTATTGGTGGATCTGATCGACGCCAAGCAAAAACAAATGGTATGGCAAGGTACCGCCAAAGCCATCGTGCACAGCGACCCGAAAGACAACGAGATAAAAATCCAGCAAGCCATTACCGGAATGTTTGAAGAATTGCCCCCACAATCGGAATAATAACAACAGCAACGGCACCGAACTCGGGGGTTGTGTCGAGGCCTGAATGAAGATCCCTGTGTGACATTCAGTTGTGATCAACCCGGTCAATCACGTCGCCGGTTTTCTCTTCACAATCAAGACACAGCTGCAACGGGTCTGAAGCATCAATATCAAGCGGACCGCTAAAACGCAGGGTCTGCCCCACCGCGGGCACCGGCATGACTCGATACTCCCGGGTACCCCAGTCATATCGTTGCCAAATCATCTGCTCCACAGCGGCGTCATTATCAAAGCGGATTTTTATTGCGACCACCCGCCCCCCGTCGACCGCGCTGATTTCAACGTTCATATTACCGGCAGAAAAAGTTTGGCCCGGCCGGAAGTGCGCATCCGGAGCAACAAATAAACCTTGCAATGTCTGACTGGTATAAACCAGCGACATTGCCGGTTGCTTGCCTTTCAAATCCGCCAGCGCTTGCTTTGCAGTTATCGGCAGACCGACCGGACTGGTAATTTCAAATTCCTGTGCCGACACCCGTTTCAGATCAAACGTAATGAAACCCGGCGCCAGCATATTCAGGGCAGCGGGCGACACGCCACCCTCCAACTGCCACTCAAATGGCAAATAGAACAGTGTATTGGGTGTCGGAGGATTGACCACCACCAAAGATTTCTCACCCTGACTCTCTCGCAAACGCCCGGCAACGCTATCAAAATGCTGGTCATCAACGTACACAACGGGCACCAGACCGGAGGTGTATAGAACGTCCACCACCATGGGCACAAACAAATGCAGCCCCAGCACCAACGCTGCCAGACTCTTCACAAACACCGAAGAATAACCACGCAGTAACTGGAACACCCAAACCGCCAGCACCCAGAAAAATCCCACAGCAATAAACAAACCGGAGCGCGGTCCGACCGTCGTCAGGGCGGCGGCAGGAACCGCCGCCAATACCGAACCCAGCAACATAAACCGCACCTTAGGACTGCAACGGCACAGCGGTAAAATAGCCACCAGACAACACAGAACCAGCACCAGGCTACCCAGGGAAACCCAAACCTGCAGCAGAGGGGACAGGGTTGCAACCGCACTGTCCAACGTCAGTATCACCGATGCGTATCGTAGGGGCAGTGTCTGCAGCAATGACACCAAAAAATCGAACGGTGTACGCCCGGGATCAATGTATAAACTTATACCGCTGGCACCATAATCCAGAGAGCTATAAACACCCCGCCACAACAACACTAACGCGGCATAGGGCAGCATCCCGGTTACTACGGATCTAACACCGTTGCGCTCCACAATCACCAAATACGCCAGCACGTAACCACCGACAGCCACACTGCTCTCTGCACTGAGTAGCCCCAGAGCGAACAGCACCAACGACGCCGGCAAAGCCATCGGCCTGTGCTGCGTGCGCCACACAATAAATTGTTCCAGTGTGGCACAACCAAGCGCACCGGCAACGAACACATTGCGGGCGGAGATCCAGTTAAAATTCATCAGGTGACTGAAGTCGACCACCAACATCAAAGTCGCCAACACGGCTATGGAAGACTGGTTCGACAAACGCCAGAACAGGCGATAACCGCAATAGGCGAACAATAAAACGTATAACAGGGTATGGAAAATTTGGAACTGGGCGGATTCGGGCGCAATCTGGTAATCAACCCAATGGGTCAGGGCCGATACCGGTCGCCAGGGGTTCATCTGCGCTTCATCACCGGACCACCAGGGTAGATTGCCATACTGTTTGTATTCGTGCAGAGTGCCGGCGGCAGGAGAATAGAAATGAAAAGCGTCCATCACCCCCTGCCACACCGATTTATCCGGATCAACCTTGCTGAACCCCTTCTCATACAGCGCCGCATCACCGGTCACCATACTACGGATCATGTAATCGTCAGTGGAAAATACACCGGAGGAAAACGGCAAATGGGTAATCAGTGCGACCAATAAAACCACGGCCAGTCCCGCTCGATAGGACAGCGTAAGTCGTCTCAAGAATCCGGAAGTAATCCTGATACTTCCCTCACCGGAATGCATGGCGTTTCCTCTTTTTTCACAACCGCTTCCCACTTGAGTCGGGATGCCGGGAAACTGTGTTGAACACAGAATCGGTTTGTCTTTTTGAATAGATTACGCCACAAAAATGGCACATTCGTCCAATTTAAATTGGTCAGAAGAGTCACATGACAGACAACTAAAGGCGGGTAACGTTTTCAAGGCAAGCACATTAATAAGGTCATTAGAGTATGACGAATGCAAGATTCTGATTTCATTAATTAAATAGTCTAAAGCAGATTATGCGGATCTTCCGGCCATGCCGCATCACTGAGTAGGCCACTCGACTAAATCGGTATCAACATCAATCCCAATCCCCTCGACTTCTGGATATCATCAGCCATCCTAAAGATGCAGTGAACGAATCTGCATACGCAGCGTTCGTCCTGTCGCAAGACCCGACAACAACAAAAACAATAAAGGCCGCAACCATGAACGCAATCCAGAATACCACCCGCAATCCGTCCGCAGGTTATCAACGCCGACAGCTCGGCATTATCCAATCAGAAAATAAAACAAAAGGGGCTCGACGCTAGGAGCAGGCTATGGGAGCCCGCAGCGACCGTAGTGCAATGCGCCGGTGTTTTCTTACGAAATTTTTGACTTAGTCTTGGGTTGCCATCACCCATATCACCCAGGCGTGTACGTTTTGCTTGGGTTTTTTTTAAACCTGGATTAACGCTCCCCCATCACCGCGGTGATATAGGGTTCCGCCTCTGCTTTTACCCGCAAAAAAGCATCCCGCTTGGATTGACGATCCCAGTAAGACTGGATATTGGGCGATTCCGCAAAGGGCGCAAATGATTTTGCATAATACAAAACAGGGAGCGCTGAACAATCGGCCATGCTAAATGCATCGCCAGCCAAAAATTCCCGATCCTGCAACTGATCTTCCATAAACCGATACATGATGCCGATTTTTTCACTGGCTTTCTGCATCATTTCCAGGTTCTGTTGTTCTGTCGGTTTCCAGCTTTCGAATATCAGACTGACAACGGGGTCGTTCAGGTACAAATCACACATGCGATCCAGAAAACGCACTCGCCGGCTCAACTCGGGATCCTTCGGAATTAGGAATGGGCCACCGTCGGTGCTGGTATCAATGTATTCCAGAATAATGCTCGACTCCGGAATCATACGTCCATCTTCACGAATCAGGAGCGGTACCTTTCCGAACGGGTACAACTTGTGATATTCAGCGCGGGCGTCGGGATCAGTAAGGTCCACAAGGTGAGGTGTAAATTCCACTCCTCGCTCATACAAACCCAGCAACGTTTTTTGAGAGTATGTGGAAAGATAGGCGAAGTAGAGATCCATGGATTCGCTCCTGGTGATTTTCGGTTTTATACATAGTAGTCGTTATAACCAAATCCGGCGAATCAGGAGAATAAAAAAGCAGGGTGGTAAATCCGCCCTGCTTTTTCGCTTGCGTTTCGTTTAAGCCAACACTGAAAATCAGTTCGCTTGCAGCAACCCCTGCCAATCAATTTCCGGCGCGCCCAACGCGTAAAATTCCGGATTCAACACACTGTCTTCGCGGTTATAGGTCAGGGGTTTGAAATCCGTGGTTACCACACGACCACCGGCTTCCATAAGCACGGCCTGGGCGGCTGCGGTATCCCATTCACTGGTGGGAGCCAAGCGCGGATAAAAGTCGGCTTTACCTTCTGCAATCAGGCAAAATTTGAGCGAACTCCCCATGCTGGTCATGTCGGTTTTATAACCATCGGTCTCCAGTTGCTGCATCAGCTTTGTGAGTTTTTCGGCGCCATGACGACGGCTTCCCACTACCACCAATTCCTTGTTCTCCACAGCACGCACTGTGATTTTATTCCAGGTGCCTTTGTCCACCTTATAGGAACCCACACCTTTCGCGCCGACATAAGCCTGATCTTTTAACGGTACAGTCACCACGCCCAGCACCGGTTGGTTATCTTCTACCAAAGCGATATTCACGGTGAACTCGCCGGTACGGTTGATAAATTCTTTGGTGCCGTCCAGCGGATCAACCAGCCAGTAACGCTGCCACTGCTTCCGCTCACTAAATGGAATTGCTTCTGACTCCTCTGAAAAAACAGCGATGTCCGGTGTTAGGGCGCGCAGCTGATCCACGATAATGTGATGCGCGGCGTGATCTGCCTCTGTCACCGGACTGTCGTCTTTCTTGGTTTCAATTTCCACCGGACGATCACGATCATAAACCACCTTAATCGCATCACCTGCCGATTCGGCAATTTTTAACACTTGTTCTATTAATGTTTTGCTTACGAAATCACTCATGGATTACTTCCTTTTTCGATAAATATCTCGGGCCATATAAAGCGCCGCGAGCGCGCGGGCTTCAGTAAAATCATCCATTGCTAACAAACTCTCAATATCTTCCAGCGGGTGCTCCACTACTTCCAGCGGCTCGGGCTCATCGCCGGGCAATGTTTTCGGATACAGGTCCTGTGCCAACACGATGTGAATCATATGGCCCATATAGGCAGGCGACAATGACAGCGCCTTCAACTCCGTAAGGGAATGAGCACCGTAACCCGCCTCTTCCATTAACTCTCGATTAGCCGCTTCAAAAACCGCTTCACCCGGGTGATCCATTGCGCCTTTGGGCAACGTCAATTCATACCGACCGGTGCCGCAGCAATATTCGCGGATCAGAACGACATTGCCATTTTCTTTAACCGCTACGATCAACACCGCGGGTATAGAAGGCGTACGCAAACGTTCATACACCCGTTCCTCACCGTTGGAAAAGCGCAACGCTAGGCGCTCGACCCCGAACAGGCGGCTTTCTGCCACGATTTCACGGCTCAATATGATAGGATTATCCGGCATAATGGTTACTCGACATCGCATCTAAATTATTCAGTTCAATGATACTTTCGTTCAACGTAAACAGGATTGCACCTCATCCATGATCAATTGGGACAACATCGACACCGTATTACTGGATATGGACGGCACATTGCTGGATCTGTATTTCGATAACTATTTTTGGCTGCACTATCTGCCGCAACAGTACGCAGAAGCCAAGCATATTAGCCTTGATGAATCAAAAACCCAACTGTTCGCGCAATTTAGCCAGCACCGCGGCACGCTGAACTGGTATTGCCTGGATTTCTGGAGTGCCCATACCGGCCTGGACATCGTGGCACTAAAAAATCAGGTCAAACACCTGATTGGGCTGCGACCGAATGCCATTCAGTTTCTGGAAAAAGTCAGGCAATCCGGCCGCAAAGCCGTGCTGGTCACCAATGCGCACCGCGGCAGCCTGGATCTGAAGATGCAACAGATTCCGCTGCATACGCACTTCGACGGCATGTTCAGCTCCCACGACTTCGGCCTGCCCAAGGAGCACCCCAACTTCTGGTCCCGCTTGCACGAAGTGGTGCATTTCGACTATCCGCGCACCCTGTTAATAGACGATAGCCTGGCGGTTCTGCGTTCTGCCCGCAACGCCGGCATCGGGTATACATTGGGAGTACAGCAGCCGGATAGCCAGAACGGTTCCATGAACACCGAGGAATTTATCGGCTTGGACTGCTTCAGCTCGATCTTCCCGCCCGAAATATAATCTATTTCCTTTCTGCTCGCGGGAATTATGGACAAAAAACACCATCAAGTGGCTTCTGCGGCCAATGACTTATTCAATAAATAAAATGCCGCCCTATACTCTCCCTCGTACCGACATTGAGTCATCGCACAAATGTTTAACGCACTCTTAGTTACCCCTTTGAGGTGCCTTGATTCAGGCCGGTACAGCCAGCAATGGCAACACCACAGATAGCTATTTATCTTGGTTCGAGATTAAATTTGAGTTGTGTAGTCGATACTTGGGCGCCCCCTCTGGCGCCCCTTTTTTTGCCTGCTTTCCAGAGCATTGCCACCGTTTCCCGCCTTTCAAAGCATTCTCCCCTATCCGTTGCAGCACGTCTTTTCAAAACCCTTTATAATGCGGATTCCGGTCTCCAACGCTGTAATACTGATGAAGCAACCACACGATAACGATAGCAAAGTCCGTTTGGACAAATGGTTATGGGCTGCCCGCTTTTACAAGACCCGCACCATCGCCAAAGACATGATCGATGGTGGCAAAGTTCACTATGAGGGGCACCGGGTGAAAGCCAGCAAAGAGGTCGCCGTGGGCGCGCTCATCCGGCTGCGCCAGGGTATGGATGAAAAAGAAGTGGTGGTCACCCGTCTCAGCGATCGCCGGGGCAACGCCACACTGGCCGCCACACTCTATGACGAAACCGCCGCAAGCCTGGAGAAGCGCCGCTTAATGGCAGAACAACGCAAAGCACTGGGCGCATCCACCCCCCACACTGAAAACCGCCCCAACAAAAAACAGCGCAGGCAAATGCTTCAATTCAGACAGCAGCAGAGTGATTAGCATGAGTAATAATGATATCAGTCAACGATTTATCATCAATGACAGTGGCGTCAGGGGACAGTGGACACTGCTGGACAGCAGTTTTCAGACAGTAATCGCAAAGCACGACTATCCGCTGGAAATCCAGGCCATACTGGGCGAGATGATGGCGGCTGCCACGCTATTGACCGCCACCTTAAAATTCGAAGGCGCCATGACCATTCAGGCTCGCGGCACCGGCGTTGTCAGCCTGCTCACGGTGGAGTGCACCCATGACCACAAATTGCGGGCTATTGCGCGCTGGGATGGGGATACCACCGCGATGAGTTTTCGGGCCATGCTGGGCCAATCCACCCTGTCGATCACGATTACTCCCCTGAACGGTGAGCGCTATCAAGGTGTAGTGCCTCTGGATGGAAACAACCTGTCTCAGTGCCTCGAACATTACTTCCAGCATTCGGAACAACTCAAAACCCAGATCCAGTTATTCCACGGTAATAACCGCGCGGGCGGCTTGCTGCTTCAGGTGTTGCCCGCTCACTCCGGCGAAAAGCCGGACCCGGAAGCGCTAAAGGATGAATGGGACCGGGTCACCAGCCTGGCCAGAACCCTGACCGCAGAAGAGTTGCTGAATCTGGATTGCGCTACCATTTTGTACCGGCTGTTCCATGAAGAAACGGTACAGTTGTTTGCGTCTGAGCCGGTTGTATTTCAATGCACCTGCTCCCGCGAGCGCACTGTCAATGCACTTATACAGTTAGGTAAAGAAGAATTGGACAGCATTCTTGCAGAACAGGGAAAAGTCGACGTAACCTGTCAGTTTTGCAATGAACGCTATGTGTTCGACAGCGTCGATGTCGCCTTGTTTTTTCAGGATAGTGTCGTCGTACCCAAGCCCGAAAACTCCCCCTTAAATTAGTCAGTATGTTATTTAAAAACAGATGCTTAGCTTCCATTCGGGTTGACCGGCAATGTCGTCTGAACAGGGCATTTCCCAACAATTACAAAGAGGAACAAAACGACACAAAGTGCCGCTTTCCAGCCAGGGGTGGAAAGGCTTAGCGTTTTAGCATGAAATTTGCCATAATTCGCGGCTCAAATTCGGGCTGGCGTTAAGATTGAGCAGGGCCCAGGGGACAGAAACCAACCTCTCCCGTCCAAAAGATACATTCCTGGAGAGGCTTCACTGGTCTGTCATGGGTGCAGCCCAGTATTCTCCTGCTCTTGAGAAGCAACCGCCGCGGTCAAGCCGGCGGCAACGTTATCTCATAACGATAGCCATACAGCTTTCATTTCATAAGTTAGTAAAGTTCGGCCACAAGCCGATACAGTGAGGTCATAGGAAAAATGTCAAACGCCCCAGAGATTTATACTGATCCGAGCAGCACGTTTCTGATCGAACAAGCCATCAAACGTGGTGAAGGACAACTGGCTGCCAACGGTGCCTTTGTTGCCAACACCGGTGCCCGCACCGGCCGTTCTCCGATGGATCGTTACATCGTTGAAGAACCCGGCACCAGCGAACTGATTCACTGGGGTCCTGTTAACCGTCCTTTCCCGGCCGATAAATTTGACGCACTGTGGAGCCGGGTTGCAGAGCACGTTTCTCACGACGACCAGTTCATCTCCAACCTGCACGTCGGCGCCGATGCCGATCACTATATTGCCGTTAAGGTGACCACCCAGACCGCATGGCACAACCTGTTCGGTCGTTGCCTGTTCATCATTCCCGAAAAGTGGAATCCAAAAACCAAAGAGCCCTGGGAAATTCTGCACGCTCCCACATTCGAGTGTGATCCCGAGCGCGATGGCACCAACAGTGACGGCTGTGTCATCCTTAACTTCGCTGCACGTAAAGTGCTGATCGCCGGTATGCGTTACGCTGGTGAAATGAAGAAGGCCATGTTCTCTGTACAAAACTTCCTGCTACCAGAGAAATCCGTATTGCCTATGCACTGCTCCTCTAACGTGGGCGAGGACGGCGGCGTTGCCTTATTCTTCGGCCTGTCCGGCACTGGCAAGACCACATTGTCCGCTGACCCTGACCGTTATTTGATTGGTGACGACGAACACGGCTGGGCGAAGGGCGCCGTATTCAATCTGGAAGGCGGCTGCTACGCCAAATGTATCGACCTGAGCCAGAAAAACGAGCCGGTTATTTGGGACGCCATCCGCTTCGGAGCCGTTCTGGAAAACGTCGTAATGGACGACAACCGTATCCCGGATTACGAAGATTGTTCACTGACCCAGAACACCCGTGCCGCTTATCCGCTGGAAAACATCGAAAAGCGGGTGATCGAAAACAGCGCCGGTGAACCCAAGCACGTTATCTTCCTGACCTGCGACTTGAACGGCGTTATCCCTCCGGTTTCCCGCCTTAACAACCAAGCTGCTGCCTACCACTTCCTGAGTGGCTACACGGCACTGGTTGGTTCCACTGAAATGGGTTCCGATGCCGGCATCAAAACCACATTTTCGACCTGTTTCGGCGCCCCGTTCTTCCCGCGCCCTGCCGGCGAGTATGCCGAGCTGCTGATCAAACGCATTGAAGAGTTTGATTCTAAAGTGTACCTGGTGAATACCGGCTGGACCGGCGGCCCTTACGGTGAAGGCAAGCGTTTTGATATTCCCACCACCCGCGGCGTTATTACTGCCATTCTGAGCGGCGCGCTGGACAATATCGACACCCGTCATATCGATGTGCTGAATCTGGATGTGCCCGTTGACGTTCCCGGTGTTAACCCTGAGCTGCTGATCCCGCAGAATACCTGGGCCGATAAAGACGCTTATCATGAGCGTGCCAAACACCTGGCCGAGCTGTTCAACAAAAACTTCGAGAAATACAGCGAAGTTTCTGACGAGATCCGCAATGCGGGCCCCAAACTGGATTAATATCCGGCGTTGAAAAAATGAAGACCGTTGCGGGCCCGCCCGCAGCGGTTTTTTTTCGCATTTTCTTTTTATCAACAGATACCCTTTCTGTTCGGGATTTTACCCAGCCAATGACAAACGAATCCAACTCTACCAGTGTGACCCCGGTGTTCTCCTGCCCCTTCGGTGAATTCAAACTGCAAACCCGCCATTTCCATCCGAAATCACCTTTACAGGCCTGGAACGCCGCCGATGAGATGCTGCTGAAACATTGCGCCGACCAGACTGACGCACAACCCAGGGTTTTGTTGATAAACGATGCCGCAGGCGCACTGGCAACCTGCCTGCACCAATGGCAACCGCACAGCTGGAACGACAGTTATTGCAGCCGCCTGGCATTACTGCAAAACCTGCAGCGCAATGGACTGCCGTTTGATGAATCGACATGGATTGTGTCTACGGAACAGCCCCAGGGAAAGTACGATCTGGTTCTGATTAAAGTGCCTAAAACCTTGTCGTTACTGGAATACCAATTGTGCCGGTTACGACCGCACCTGCACGCCGATACACAAATTATCGGTGCCGCCATGGTCAAACACCTCAGCACTTCCATGATCCAATGTTTTGAACGCTTGATCGGCCCGACCCGAACCTCAAGGGCGGAGAAGAAGGCACGCCGGATACACGCCCGCTTCGATGCTGCGCTGAAGGGTGCGGCTCCCGAGCCGATCCAATACGGTATCGAAAACACCCCGCTTCAACTCATCAATTACGCCAGTGTATTCTCACAACAAAAGCTGGATATCGGCACCCGCATCCTGCTGGAAAACTTTCCTGCCAGTTGCAATGAAAGCCAAGGTCAGCAACACATTGTGGACTTGGGCTGCGGAAATGGCGCATTAGGCTGCTACGCTGCCTGGAAAAATCCGCAGGCACAGATCAGTATGGTGGATGAATCCTACCTGGCTCTGAAAAGCGCCCAACAATCCATTGCCGCCAGTGGCTTGAAGAATACCTTCAACCTGATCAATGCGGATGGCCTAAATCACTTACCGGCAACAGCAGACCTGATTCTGTGCAACCCCCCGTTTCATGCCGGCACCCATGTGGATGACAATATTGCCAACCGCATGTTCCGAGATGCACGCTCTCAACTGGCTCCGGGTGGTGAGTTCGTTGTGGTCGGCAACCGCCATCTGGATTACCATGACCACCTCAAACGCTATTTTGATCAGGTCACCTTGGTCGGCAGTAATAAAAAATTTGTGGTACTCAGTGCGCGTACCAAGGGGCATTAATGGTCAGTCTGCTTTTTGTGGGTTTTTTATTGGGGGTCCGCCACGCTTTAGAGGCAGATCATATTGCGACGGTCGCCTCACTGGTGAGCACCCACCCCTCCAGAAGCCAGATGATCCGTCAGGGTTTCGCCTGGGGTATTGGCCATAGCCTCACGCTGCTGCTAATCGGCTCAATCGTACTCTGGAGCGATCAGCTGATTCCGCAACAAGTCGCTTCCGGGCTGGAGATGGCTGTGGGCGCCATGATGATCGTGCTGGGAATCGACGTGTTACGCCGTGCCCGCAAATCCCGCGTCCACTTTCACACCCACAAACATCCGGATGGCATCGTCCATTTTCACGCGCACTCCCACGAGCAAACCGGCGCGGAAGAACCCGGTGCGCCGCCGTCTTTAACACTAACCGGCTCGATCCGGCCTGCCGCCGCCCATTCACAAAAACCCCATGATCACCTGCACCCGAAAAGCTGGCCGCTACGCGCCCTTTCCATGGGACTGCTGCACGGTATGGCCGGCTCCGCCGCCCTGGTGCTGCTATTTGTGGATCAGGTGGAATCCGCCGCCACCGGTGTTCTTTATATCCTGCTGTTCGGCGCCGGCTCCATTCTCGGTATGCTGGTATTTTCACTGATTATATCCATCCCGCTGAGCCTGACGTCAAAACACATGGGCCGTTTGCACCACGGACTGCAAATCGGAATCGGCGTCATCACCTCGGGGATTGGCCTGATGTTACTGACACACTCCTGAATCAACCAGTGGGGGTCATTCTGCAGACGGACCGTTCATCGAGACCAATACCGCCTTGCAAAGTCCACTAAAGACCCCCAACCCGGCACGGCACCCTAGATTGCGCTGGAATTACGAACAGGTTTGCACTATAAGGGAAATCCATTCGGATGCAGCAGTCCATAGGAGCGAATCATGAAATGGATTTTCAGGGGACTACTGGCCCTTGCTGGCTTGGTCATCGTACTGGTTGCGGGCTTTGTCGCCATTAATTGGCAAAGCGATATACCGCTGGAGGCATTAACCGATCGATGGGCACAGCCGCCTTCAGAATTCATTAACGTAGACGGGCAACATACCCACATCCGTGACGAAGGGCCACAAAACGACCCCGTGCCTCTGGTGCTGTTGCATGGGACATCCGCCAGCCTGCATACCTGGGACGGTTGGACCGCAGCCCTGAATGATCAGCATCGGGTGATCCGTTTTGACTTGCCCGGTTTCGGTCTTACCGGACCCAGAAAAGACAACAATTACACCAAAGAAGCCTATGTACGCTTTGTTATGTCGGTGCTCGATGCCAAGGGCGTGGACCGTTTTGTTCTGGCGGGAAATTCATTAGGCGGCAATATTGCCTGGACGACTGCAGCGGACTTTCCGGAACGGGTGCAGGCACTGATACTGGTGGACTCCGCCGGATATCCCTTTCAGGCCACCTCAGTCCCACTCGCATTCCGGATTTCACAAACACCGGTACTCAACCAGATAATGAAAAATGTATTACCGCGTTCAATCGTGAAATCGAGCGTAGAAAACGTTTACGGCGATCCGGCCCGGGTGACCCCCGAACTGGTTGATCGCTATTATGATCTGGCCGCCCGCGAAGGCAATCGCGCAGCGCTGCGAGCCCGCTTCGAACAATTGCACCCCGCCGACGACATCGACCGGATTCGCACTATCCAGCAACCGACTCTGGTGTTATGGGGAGCAAAAGACCAGCTTATTCCACCCCGTAACGCTGAACTTTTTGCCCGGGATTTACCGAACAACGAGGTGGTTATTTTTGACGATCTGGGGCACGTACCCCACGAGGAAGATGCTGTGCTTACCGTGGCCGCAGTCCAAGCGTTCTTGCACAAGCACGAGTCGCAGGTTTTCCGCAATAACGAATTACATACGGTGCGCTTCTAGCGCCATCTTCACAACGCGCTTGCCAATCAATTCCGCATGCCCCAGATAGCGCTGGTCTCCACTGGTGGAAAACTCAAATGAAAAGCGCTGCAATAACACCACCGTCCCACTGCGATTACGCGGGAAACGAAAGCCGTCCCGCATCACGCTGCCGTCCAGGAATTGCACCCCCATTTGATCGCAGTGCTCCTGAGCCATCAGCAATGCATGCTCCCGCGTGCCCATCAGATGCCACCAAAGCCCTAATGCTATAACGAAGAACAACAACCACCACAATATCGACATTAGTTTTCCATATTCGGCTTATCCGAAACCGGATTATTCAATTCCGCTTCGTCATCATTAAAGTCCAGCGCTTGCAACATCGGTTGCAGCCGGTCTTGATATCGTTTCCACTGACCGCCCCGATGTTGATCCAACGGTTGCCGCACTTGCAACGCGGATACGATGTTTACCGCTCGCGGGTTTTGATGGAACTGAAGACAATTTTCGCTCCATTCCAAACCCACAAATTCCAGCAACGACCTGGTAACTGACTCCTGGTCGGCCAATAGTTGCTCGTGCTCAACCACAAAAATCCGATCAGTTAATTGTTGCTGCCAAAACTGCATCAGTTTATTGGCCGCATTCCAGGTATCGGCTAGCTCCGTTTGCGAATAGGTAAATAATAAACCGTCACCGAATAATTGCCGGTAACAACTCCACAAAGTATCCATCGGATTACGGGTGCAATAAATAATTTTGGCTTGCGGCAGTGCCCGGCGAATCAAGCCGACGGCTTTGTAGTTTTGCAGATTTTTGTCCGTGAAAAATCCTTTCTGTTGCAGCGACTCTGTCTGCTCCAGGTAGAACGCCCCTATTTGTTGCCACTCCCCGTCCGTTAACTCACCTACCCACTCAGGAAACGCTTTGCGGATGCCTTTCTGCTTTAATAATCGCGCGGTGGCCAGCGGCAGCGCGTTCAGCTCATCTCCCGCCACAACACGATCATGGCTAGAAAGAATCTGTTCTACCAGGGTGGTACCGCTGCGGGGCAAACCACAAATAAATACCGGAGTGCATAACCCGGCCCCTGCCGATCGGTCTGTCGCTGCGGACATTCCTTGCGCCTGTGATGGTGCTTGCCAGATGGTGTTATTAAAACAGTCCGGAATCCGCCGCAGCTGGGCCATTTCGTGACCGTGATCGTACTGCGCTGTGCTGCGTTTCAGGTCTGCACCCGCGGCAATCTGATCAAACTGCTGGTCGAACTCAGCGCGAAACTCATAAGCGCGGGAAAGCGCATAATGCAGGCGGATCCTGTCGGCATCGGATAACCCGCTGCGTTCGAGCAACCCCAGCATCTCACCAATATCCTGATCCGAAGGCGAATGAAGCAAATCGGAGCGGTTCCAGTACGCCTCACCCGATTCGGGTTGAATCCGTATGCAGCGATTGAATGTTTCCAGCGCGGCCTGCAGCTCACCGGTTTCCTTCAATAAAATGCCCAAATGGTTTAACACTCCGGCGTTCGCCGGCTCCAGCTTGAGGGCTTTTTCAATCAAGGCGCGGGCTTCATCGTGCCGTTGATTAAAGCGCAATGCCGTTGATAGCGCGATGAGGGCAGGAACAAAACGCGGCTTATGGTTCAGACAGCGGGTCGCTACCCGGGCCAACGCCCCGAAATCCCCCATGCCATGACAGGCCTCAAACCAAACCAGCCAGGCATCCTCGAACCCGGGCACCTGATCGGTAATTTGCTGCATCATTACCGCCGTCACCGCCCACTGTTGCTGATGGCTTAATTGGCGGGCAAAGGCCACGGCCTCTGCGGCAGGCAGAATTTTAGCGCCGGGGCGGCCTGGCAAGGACACATGAACGGATTTACGGGCATTCTTATCGGCTTTTTTGGTTTTTTTCACGCGCTGTCACTACATGCTCAATTCGTTTATAGGGTTAACCATATCACGTATAGGCGCTCAGATGGATCTGCTCCACCACCGTATCCGGATGCCATAAGCTTCTAATTTTAATACTGTTTCCTGTAGAGCGACCGCAATAACGATGCCCGTCACCCCGCGGCCTGCCCAAATGCCGCGAAATTCGCTACAATTGCCCCGATTTTATCACCCCGTTTAAAACAACCGCCCTGGATTTACGATCCAGACTGCGAGGCACAAAATGACCCTTTCCCATACCGACACACCGGTGGTGGTGTGTGCGCTTTATAAATTCGTCACCCTGGATAACTTTGAAGCGCTGCGACAACCCTTGCTGGATGTCATGCTGGCCAATGATGTCAAAGGCACGCTGCTACTGGCAATCGAAGGCATCAACGGCACCGTTTCCGGCAGCCGCGCCGGTATCGATGCGGTGCTCAACCACTTACGCAGTGATCCGCGACTGGCACAGCTCGACAGCAAAGAATCATTCGACGACCAGCAGCCTTTCTACCGCACCAAAGTCAAACTGAAAAAAGAGATAGTGACCCTGGGTGTACCGGGTATCGACCCGCAACGGGTGGTGGGAACCTACGTGAAACCGGAACACTGGAACGACCTGATCAGCGACCCCGAGGTGCTGGTCATCGACACCCGCAACGACTACGAAGTGGAAATCGGCAGCTTTAAGGGTGCAGTTGATCCCCGCACCAAGAGCTTCCGGGAGTTTCCCCGATTTGTCAGTGACAACCTGAAACCGGAACAACACAAAAAAGTCGCCATGTTCTGTACCGGGGGTATTCGCTGCGAAAAATCCACCGCGTATCTGAAAGAGCAAGGCTTTGATCAGGTGTACCACCTGGAAGGGGGCATTCTGAAATACCTGGAAACCGTGCCACCGGAACAATCACTGTGGCAAGGTGAGTGCTTTGTTTTCGATAATCGCGTCACCGTGAATCACAATCTGGAAAAAGGCGAATACGACCAATGCCACGCCTGCCGCCGCCCCATCACCGAGCAGGAAAAAGAACACAAACATTATCAAGCCGGTGTCAGTTGCCATCGCTGCTATGAAGCACTGAGTACGGATCAAAAGCGCCGCTTCGCCCAGCGCGAAAAACAAATCCGTTTGGCCCGGCAACGGGGCGAACAGCACCTGGGCGGTGATCAGCGCTCGCTGACGCAACAACGAAGAGCCGAAAAGCGGGCGCATAAGAATGCGCAAAGGGATCAGGGTTAGCGCTCCGCAAGCAGAGGCCGTGTGTTCAACGCTGGCCTACCCTGGAAAGCGGGCTGGAACAGACGACGCCCGCCCGCTGTTAACGCAGGTGGGCCATTAGGGATTCCGGCGGAACCAGATCCCCCGTAACCGGGAACGTCACAATCGCTTCCAGCCCGCCGCCTTCCCTGTTCTGCAGCCGCACCCGTCCGTGATGCATATCCACTATGCGCTTAACAATCGCCAAACCCAGCCCGGAACCGGTGGTGGTCCTGCTCTGATCCCCCCGCGCGAACGGCTCGAACAAGTCGTGCATTTCTGTTTCTGTCAATCCGGCTCCGCGGTCTGCAACCCGAACGCATATCTCGCCGTCCTCCATACCACTGTGCACTTCCACATCGCCACCACCATGACGAATAGCGTTCCCAATCAGATTGGCAAACATGCGCTTTAAGGACAACCGTTTCAGGGAAATGCCCGGTAACGGCTGCAAGTCCGTGCGCACCGCCCGGTTTTCAGATTCGAATTGCGACACCACTTCACCAATCACTTCGTTCAAATCACCTACTTCGGTTTTCTCGTCGCTACCGTCACGCACGAACAAAATAAACTGATCCAGAATGGCGTTCATATCTTCAATATCCCGCACCATACCTTCTGTGAATTCGGACTCTCCCAATAATTCGGCCGTCAGACGCATGCGCGTCAACGGGGTGCGCAAATCATGAGAGATTCCGGCCAGCAGCAAGGCTCGCTCGCGGTCTACCCGTTGCAGATTTTCACTCATCTGCAAGAACGCCTGGTTGACCGCGTTTATTTCTCGGGTAGCGTTGGGTAACAAACGATCCTTGACCGGTTCCCCGCGGCCAATACGACGCGCGGCCGACTCCAGGTTTTTTAAAGGACGGTTTAACTGCCGCACAAAAAAACTGGCCACCAAAAACGCCAGCACCGGCGTACCGATCACCCAGGCCAGAAACGCCATCGCTTCGTAGCGCCCGAAATTTTCGAGCGGAAAGCGCACCCATAAGGTTCCCAGTTGCGGCGTGCTCACCCAAATACTGGGGTCCGGATCAAAGCCCAGGCGCACCTGCGCACCCGGGCCTAGACGCTTGCGCATGGGCGATACAAATATCTCACTGAACAAACCTTCGTATTCCGGGGGAAGTGACGCCGCATCGTAAGTAATATCAATACTGTGTTGCTGTTGCAGCCGCTGCAGAAATTCCACCTTACGTTCGCTATTAACCAAGAAACGAATGGTGTCCACTTCCAGCGCCACCAATTGCGCATTCTGTTTGATACCGGGCAGGTAAAGATAGGAAACGGCGAACCACAATATGGCAATCTGGCTGAGCAGAATCACCAGCCAAACCAGTAAGGTGGTGCGCCAAAAGGAGGATTTAGGAATAAACGTCATAAACTCGGTCTAGCTATACGGTCAGGTTACTTAGCAACGTAAGAATCAGCCTGCATTGCCGTCCGGAACAAACACATAACCGACCCCCCAAACGGTCTGGATATAACGGGAATTGGAGGGGTCGTCTTCGATCAGCCGACGCAGACGCGATACCTGAACGTCGATACTGCGTTCCATCGCACTCCACTCACGCCCGCGGGCCAGATTCATCAGCTTATCCCGGGTCAGGGGTTCTCGCGGATGCTGCACCAGCGCCTTCATAACGGCAAACTCCCCGGTTGTCAGGGCCACGGCTTCGCCATCTTTGGTTAAAGTGCGGGTGGATAAATCCAGACTGAACGGGCCGAATGTAACGATGGTTTCCTGTTGCGAAGGTGCCCCCGGCAACTCTTTCACCTGGCGACGCAGCACCGCTTTTACCCGGGCCAGCAGCTCTCTGGGGTTAAATGGTTTGGGCAGATAATCGTCAGCCCCGGCTTCCAGGCCATTAATACGATCCGCATCGTCGCCTTTCGCAGTCAGCATAATGATCGGTATCTGGTGGTCCTTTTCCCGCAGCCGGCTGCAAATCGACATGCCGTCTTCACCCGGTAGCATCAGATCCAGCACCATCAGGGAATAGATTTCCCGGGATAACGCACGATCCATCTGTTCACCGTCGGCAACGGCTTTCACCAGAAATCCCTGTTCTTCCAGATACCGCTGCAACAGGGCCCGTAGTCTTGAGTCGTCATCGACCACCAAAATTTTTTGTTGTTGTTCCTGCTCTCTGGAGGCTTCTACCATTTGCGGTGTCCTATCTTTACTCTAAGGTGGGTCGGGTAACCCGCTAAGCTAACGGGAACACGGCTCAATGTCATGTCTATATTTTGTTACAAGAATTGATACACTCACTCTCTCTCCGACACGCGGCCGATTGAATGAATGATTTGCATACCCCCCCCGCCAAGCGTTTCCGGCTGCCAATCCCCCTCATCATACTGGCAGCAGCCCTATTCATCATCCTGATGCTGTTTTTGCTGCGTCCGGAGCCTGCACTCAAACCCCAACACAGCATTCTGCCGTTGGTCCAGGGCATGCCCGCTGTCACCGAAACCCTACGCCCTTTAGTCACCCTCTATGGCCGAATCGAATCACCGCGGGTATCTGACCTATCCGCAGCGATCAATGCCTATGTTGATAAGGTGCTGATTGAAGAAGGCAACCAAGTCGAAAAAGGGCAAATTCTGGTGCAATTGGAAGACAGCGATGTGCGCCTGCTGTTTGAGCAACGTCAGGCGGAATTAAACGATATAGAAGCACAAATCCTCTCCGAAAAAGCCCGCTATCAAAATGATCTGAAATCATTAAACGTGGAAAAACAGCTGCTTGCACTGACCCAGAAATCCGCTGATCGCTACCAAAAACTGGTGCAAAGCAACCTCGGCTCGGACCTGAACCGGGATGAGGCTTTACAGCAAGCACAACGACAAACCCTAAGCCTGTATGCCCTGGAATATGCCGTTCAGGATCACCCCCAGCGATTAAAACGCTTGCAGGCCCAGCAAATGAAATCCAAAGCCCTGCGGGATCAGGCCGCACTGGATCTCTCTCGCACCCGCATTGTCGCCCCCTTTGAAGGCAGGGTAACGGCTGTCAATACCTCTCCGGGCAACCGCGTCCGACCGGGGGATGTCGTTGCCACTCTATATGACCTTTCGCGCCTGGAAGTACGCGCTCAAATTCCATCCCGCTATTTAAATCAGATCAAAGACGCGCTGACCGCCAATACTGAAATGGATGCCGTTCTGGCTTTAGGTGATGAACGAACCCCGTTACGTCTTGAACGACTTGCCGGCGCCATTGCTGCGGGCAAAGGCGGTGTCGACGGACTGTTCGCCATCCGCGAGTCGCAACAGCATCTGACCCTGGGCCGGGCCGGTGAGGTTTATTTGCATATGCCTCCCCTGCAACAGGTTATTGCCCTTCCTCCCACTGCAATTTATGGCCAGCAACGCATCTACACCATAAAAGACGGGGTTTTGCATACAGTGATGATCAAGCGTATGGGCGAAGTACGGCGGGAAGATGGCGAACGCTGGCAACTGGTACGGGCTGACATAGCCGATGACAGCCAGATCCTGATCACTCAATTGCCCAATGCGGTAGGCGGTCTCAAAGTTAAAGCGGAGACTCAATGAGCCAGCCTAAAGGCATTATCGCTACCTTCGCCAGCCACAAGGTCGCCGCCAATCTGCTGATGTTCCTGTTCATTTTGGCAGGGTTGTGGTCAATAAAAAAAATCAACACCCAGTTTTTTCCTGAGTTTGAACTGGAATACATCACCATCTCGGTGCCCTGGAGTGGAGCCAGCGCCGAAGATGTAGAACGCTCTGTAATTATTCCCATGGAGCAAGAACTCAAAACCCTGACCGAAGTAAAGAAAATGACCTCCCAGAGCAGTGCCGGAAGCGGATCGATCACGCTCGAACTGGAAGAAGGTGTGGATGTCGGCATGGTGCTGGACAAAGTCAAGCAACGGGTAGAATCCATCCGCAATCTACCGGAGCAGGCAGAACGTCCGGTGATCCAACAAGTAGAGAGCTTTCAGCCCATTGCCAATCTGATCATCACGGGATCGGAATCGCTGCCGGAACTGGCCCAACTGGCGCGCCAGTTCGAGCAGGAATTACTGGCGCGGGGTATCCGCAAAATCAACTTCGTCGGCCTGCCAGAGGAAGAAATTGCCATTCAGGTCGCCTCCGGTACATTGCACGAAACCGGTTTGTCCCTCGCCCAAATTGCCGACAGGTTGAACAACAACAGCACGGACCTGCCCGCCGGCACCGCGGCCAAAAATGACGTTTCCAAACAGATACGCAGCCTGAGCCAGCAACGCACGGTACAGGGTTTTGAACAAATGCCCCTGGCCACCGATAGCAACGGAGGTCTGTTGCGGGTCGGCGACATTGCCACCGTGGAACGCCGCCCAATGGAAGACGAACCCTATATTACCTGGCAGGGCAACCCGGCCATAGAACTGCTGATGATGCGCACCTCGGCCGAAGACACACTGACCACCGCCCGCATCTTCAACGATTGGGTTGCAGATGTGCGCCCGCGATTACCGGAAGGCATGGAGATGCATATTTACAATGCGCGCTGGAAGCAACTGGAAGAACGAATACAGCTGTTGCTTTCGAATGGCATCGGTGGCCTGGTATTGGTGATCGGCACGCTCTTTCTTTTTCTAAATGTCAGGGTCGCGTTTTGGGTTACGGTGGGTATTCCGGTGTCCTTTCTGGCGACGCTGGCTGTGCTTTATTTTATTGGCGGCACTATTAACATGATCAGCCTGTTCGCGTTGATTATGGCGCTGGGCATCATCGTTGATGATGCGATTGTGGTCGGAGAAGACACCCTAACCCACAAGGAAATGGGCGAATCCGCTGAACAGGCCTCCATTGGTGGTGCACGCAGAATGTTCGCTCCGGTACTGGCATCCTCCCTCACCACCATTGCGGCTTTCCTGCCGTTAGCCATGATTCACGGAGTGATGGGTAAGATCGCATTCGACCTGCCGGTGGTGATTATCTGCGTGATCATTGCCTCGGTTGTGGAGTGCTTCCTGATTCTGCCCGGGCACTTAAACCACAGCCTACGCAAACAAAAGGCGGAAAAACAAACCGGATTCAAAGCGGGTTTTGACCGTCAATTTGTTGCCTTCCGAGACCAGCGCCTGCGCCCGGCGGTGCATTCGGCGATCCGTAATCGCGCCAGCGTTGTATTATTCGGCTTCTCCGCCTTTGTGGTTGTATTGTGCCTGGTCCTATTTGGAACCATTAAATTCACATTCTTTCCGGCGGTGGATGGTGACGAAATACGTGCCAACGTTGAATTCCATCCCGGCACGCGCAAAAGCACCCTGAACGCCTTTCTGCTGGAGCTTGAAAACAGCCTGGATCAGACCCGCCGGCAAATCGAAAAAGAATCCGGTGAGGACATGCTGAATGCCTCCATCACCTACCACGGTCGCTCTTTTTTTGGAGAGCGGGGCCAGGAGGTATCGCGTGAATCCGGCGCGCTGATCGTTGATCTGGCGACCGGCGAACGCCCCCTGAGCAACGCAGAATTTATCCGCCGCTGGCGCGGCAATATTCATATCCCGCCGGGAGTGAATCGCTTTGCCATACTGCAGCGTGAAGTCGGCCCGCCGGGCAAACCCATTGCCATCCGCCTGAATGGCAATGATGTCGACGTATTGAAAGCCGCCAGCATCGAATTACAAGCAGCCTTGATGCGTTATCAGGGCGTGAGCAATATCGACGATGATCTGCCATGGGGCAAAGAACAACTGATCTATCGGTTAACACCGACCGGCCGTCGCCTGGGGCTGGATACCGCCACCATAGGTCAGCAATTACGCGCTGCTTTCGATGGCAACCTGGCGCAGATTTTCCACCAGGGTGATGAAGAAATAGAAGTGCGAGTAACGCTGCCGGATAGCGAACGGGACAGCACCCAGACTTTGGAACATTTCCCAGTGGCACTGCCAAATGGCGCGTCGGTCCCGTTGAGTGAAGTAGTGACATTCGAATCACGACAGGGTATCGACAAACTGAACCACACCAATGGCATCCTCAATGTCACCGTATCCGCCGATCTTGACGATAAGACGGCCAATGCCAATGAAATCTTCAGCGACCTCAATCAAAACCTGCTGCCGGATCTGCAACGGCGCTACGGTGTAACCCTGGGACTGGAAGGCAAAGCACAAGATCAACAAGAAACCCTGAACGACATGAAGCTGGGCATGATGATCGGATTGTCACTGATTTTTATTGTGCTGGCTTGGGTCTTTTCTTCTTATCTCTGGCCGCTTGCGGTGATGACGGCCATTCCCCTCGGGCTGACCGGTTCGGTCCTCGGCCACCTGATAATGGGAAAAGATTTATCCATGTTTTCGGTGATGGGCTTGTTTGGCCTGTCGGGCATCGTGGTCAACGACTCTATCGTTTTAATTACCTTTTTCAGTCAGTTACGCGAGCGGGGCATGGATGTACACGAGGCCATTGTAGAAGCGATATGCGCGCGCTTTCGCGCGGTGGTACTCACCTCCCTGACGACCGTTGCCGGGCTGTTACCCATTTTGTTCGAGACCTCGATCCAGGCGCAATTTCTGATACCTATGGCCATTTCCATTGTCTTTGGTTTGATCTACGGCACCTTTTTGATTCTGTTTTTTGTACCGGCACTGATCACCTATTTAGAATCCGCTAAGCGGCGGATTGCAGATTTTGGTGCCCATCAGGGCGACCGCCTTTCTGATCATAAAATCACCAAACCGTAAAATAATGGCGCATTTCCCAGGGCTTTTGGCCTATTGGCTACTAAAACGGCTAACACATTTAACGTTGGATTTTCGTAACGTTTTTGTACTAAATTACCATGGCTAATTGCTGCGGATTTTGAAACAATTGTCGTTCTAATTCATTTACCAACACCCTCTTTTTATTTGATTACCTGAAACTCCTTAGAGCGTGGAATCAAGGATACGATGCCTTCTTCAGATCAATCGTCATTTATCAAAGGCTATTCTGTGCGCAATGAACGCGCCAACCGAGATAAAGACGCTCTGCTAATCAGCATGCAGAGTCGCATTCTGTCGAGCCTGTCTGATCTGCTCACCCGGTTGTTCAATAAAATGGACGACGCCTTTTTTGATATGGCGCAGCACGCCACCAACAACAACGAACAAAGCCAATACTTCGACGCCATGCGCGAATTGCGACTGCATGCCCGTGATGTCGACAACCACCTGCGTAAAGAATTGGCCTATCAATTTGCCCTCCTGCATAAACGTCAAAAAGACTCCCAGCTGAATAAACGGGTTGATCTCGATTTAACCCTGGTAGACAAAGAGCGGGTAGAAGTCGATGTTGCCCTGGCCAATATTCGCAACAAAATTAAAACCCAGTATCCCGATCTGCTGTTGCATATCAGCCAACGCCTCAACCGCTATCTTGAGGTGGACTGGCTCGACGAATCCAATATCCCGCTAGGCACCCAAACCCTGGTTAATGCTTTCAGCAACGCGATCGACAAATTTGATATGCCGCTGAAAATCCGGCTTATGGTATTCAAATATTTCGAGCGTTTTTTGGTGGATCATCTGCGCACCATCTTAGTGGACACCAATAAAATGTTGGCGGATGTGGGTGCAGACCCACAAGTTAAACCTCCCCGCGCAAGACCGCACCATCGATCACATGCCAACGCATCCTCATCTGCAAGCGGACAGGATTCCCTTATTAAGTCTTCCGATGACCGAATTAACAAGCAGGGCAACCTGACAGAAGCCAGCTCCGGAACACACACGTTTGAACAAGTCAGTGCGCTACTAAGCCAGCGTTTTTCCAAAAGCCTGAACCATCGCTTATTTAAAGTGAAAGCTAACCAGCTCGGGCCTGAACTGAAGATGCCGGACCTGATGACCGTGCTGGCAAAATTACAGGAAGCTCAGGCCAGCTCGCTTCAAGATGAAGACACCGCCCACATCGGTGACGACTATCAGGACATGATCCTGCTACTGGAACACCAGCTAGCCATTAAAGTCCGGGAACGGGGTGTGCGCAAACTCAGCCAGGCTGACGACAACGTCATCAGCCTGGTCAGCATGATTTTCGAATTCGTATTGGACGACCACAATATACCGCCGGAAATTTCCCTGCTGCTGGGCCGGTTACAGATTCCGATTATAAAAATCGCATTGGCCGACCGCGGTTTTCTGAACGAGAACAATCACCCAGCCCGGCGCTTGCTTAAAAAGTTGTCCCAGGCAGCGATCGGCTGGGAGAAGGAATCGGTACTGCAACGTGATCTGCTGATGGAAGAAATCCGCAATGTCGTCAGCCGTGTATTGAATGAATACGAAGTCGGCAATATGGAGCTGTTTACATCCCTGGAAAAAAGCTTTTCGAAGTTCATGGAAGATGAAGAGCGCCGGGCAAGGGATGCTGAAAACCAGATCGTTCAAATTGCTCAGAACCAGTCCAGACAGGAAATGATTCGCAGTATGGTTAATCAACTGATAGTTGACCGACTGCAAGGCAAAATTCTGCACGCTGATGTTATTGAAATTATTGATGGCCCCTGGCGCGAAGCCATGCAGAACACGTTACTGCGATACGGAAGGGATTCGGAGCAGTGGAAAAGCACGCTAAGCACACTCGACGAGTTAATCTGGAGCATTCAACCTCAACACGCAACGGCCGAGCGTCCGCGCTGGATTAAACTGGTGCCTGAATTGTTGAAGCAAACGTGCACCGTACTGGAAAGCGTAAGCCACCCCAAAGCCGAAATAGATCAGTTTCTGGCGACGTTATGGGACATTCATAGCCAGCTTATGCAGTCCTCTGCCGCTACCCCCCTATCCAACAGCCGCACCATAGACAATACCGCCAGCGAACCCGGCAACGGTTTATCGGGTCAATCGGCGAACCCGCTGCGACACAAGATCAAATCCGCACAACGTAAAGCACTGCTGAATCCGGAATCCGACGAGATCACCGAAATACGACACGCCCTGCTGAACCTGCCACCCGGGCAGTGGGTTGAAGTCTATACCCTGGATGGAAAAATCCGCCGCTGTAAGCTGGCCTATCACGATCCGGGGTCAGACCGCTTTATTTTCGTATCGCGCCGCGGCAACAAAGTGTTGGAAACCAACATAGACAGCCTGATACAAATGGCGGAATCCGAAGATTTGCTGCTGCTTGAAGAGGTCTCCATGTGGGACCGTGCTATCAGCCAGGTGGTCGGCCACCTCAACGCCGAAGAACCCGTTTCTGAGAACGACCCTGCTTAAAATGGCCTGATTCGTCCCCGAAGGTTAACAGTCCCGAAGACTGGGTTTATAATCCCGCCTCTTATCCAGTCCGTATCCACGAGAAAGATTATAAAATGATCAATATCGCTGACATTATTGCCAAAGAACTTGGCGTCAAACCCTCTCAAGTGCAAGCTGCTGTTACCTTGCTTGACGAAGGTGCAACGGTTCCATTCATCGCCCGCTATCGCAAAGAAGTCACAGACGGGCTGGACGACACCCAATTACGGAATCTGGAAGAACGATTACGTTACTTGAGGGAGTTGGAGGAACGCCGCGAGACCATCCTAAAAAGTATCGCAGAGCAAGAAAAACTCACCCCTGAGCTGGAAAAGTCGATCAAGGAAGCCGACACCAAAACCCGCCTGGAAGACCTTTACCTGCCCTATAAACCCAAGCGTCGCACGAAAGGCCAGATCGCTCGGGAAGCCGGGCTTGATCCACTGGCTCAAGGCTTATTGCAAGATCCTGCGCTGGACCCGGAGCAACTCGCCGCGTCGTTTGTGGATGCCGAAAAAGGCATCGCTGACGCAAAAGCCGCATTGGATGGCGCCAAATACATCCTCATGGAGCAATTCAGCGAAAACGCCGAGCTGCTGGGCAGGCTGCGTCAATTTTTGTTTGAAAATGCCGTGTTGAGCGCCAAGCTCGTGGAAGGCAAAGAAAATGAAGGGGCCAAATTCAGCGATTACTTCGATCACAAAGAAGCATTAAAGAGCGCACCATCGCACCGGGCCCTGGCGATTTTCCGGGGCCGCAACGAAGGCATTTTGCAAGCCAGTATCGCCATCGTGCAGGAAGATACCAACGCCAGCCACCCCTGCGAAGATACGATTGCCCGCCATTTTGAATTACGCGACCAGGGCCGGGCGGCGGACAAATGGCTGCAGGAAGTCGTACGCTGGACCTGGCGTATCAAATTATTGCCCCACCTGGAGACCGAATTACTGGGTGAATTACGGGAGCGCGCCGAGGCCGAGGCCATCCGCGTATTCGCGCACAACCTGAAAGATCTGTTGATGGCAGCCCCAGCGGGCCCCCGCGCTACAATGGGGCTCGATCCCGGCCTGCGTACAGGAGTCAAAGTTGCGGTGGTTGATGCCACCGGTCAACTGCTGGATCACGGCACGATCTTCCCTCATGCGCCGCGCAACCAATGGGACCAATCGATCCAGATCGTTGCCGAACTGGTCAAAAAACACAATGTGGAATTGATCAGCATCGGCAACGGCACGGCTTCCCGCGAAACCGACAAGCTGGCCGCCGAAGTACTGAAAAAGCACCCCGAACTGAACGCACAGAAAGTCATGGTAAGTGAAGCGGGTGCCTCCGTTTACTCGGCATCGGAATTTGCCGCCCGCGAGTTCCCCAAACTGGACGTGACCTATCGCGGTGCCGTATCCATTGCACGCCGCCTGCAAGACCCGCTGGCTGAACTGGTAAAAATCGAACCCAAAGCCATCGGCGTCGGCCAGTATCAACACGACGTCAGTCAGGCCAAAATGGCGCTCAGTCTGGGGGCAGTAGTGGAAGACTGCGTAAACGCAGTGGGCGTGGATGTGAACACCGCGTCGGAGCCATTGCTGGCACGCATTTCCGGCCTCAACAAAACCATTGCCGGTAATATTGTCAGCTTCCGCAATCAGAATGGTGCCTTCGGCAGCCGGGATGACCTGAAGCAAGTGCCCCGCCTGGGTGACAAAACGTTCGAACAAGCCGCGGGCTTCCTGCGCATAATGAATGGCAAAAACCCGCTGGATCGATCCGCTGTTCACCCTGAAGCCTATCCACTGGTGGAGAAGATTGCCACTAAGCACAGTCGCAACATCACTCAGGTGATCGGCGATAGCGGGTTTCTGAAAGGCCTGTCCGCCAATGAATTTGTGGATGATCATTTCGGTTTGCCCACCGTGACCGACATCATCAGTGAGCTGGAAAAGCCCGGACGCGACCCGCGCCCTGAATTCAAAACCGCCGAATTCAAAGACGGCGTCGAAACCATGAATGACCTCAACCCCGGCATGATCCTGGAAGGGGTGGTAACCAACGTCACCAACTTTGGTGCCTTCGTCGATATCGGCGTCCATCAGGACGGACTGGTACACATTTCGGTGCTGTCGAAAAACTTTATTGCCGACCCGCGGGAAGTGGTCAAAGCCGGTGATATCGTTTCCGTTAAAGTGGTCGAGATCGATCTGCCCCGCAAACGCATCGCGCTCAGCATGCGCCTGGATGAAGCAGCCGGTGAGAAAATCGATGGCCAGAGACCTCCCAAGTCCAGAAAGGCCGGGCACAAAGGTAAAAAAGGTGGCGTGGTGGCGGCCAAAACCAAGAGCAAAGAAAAAGCGTTACCGGATGGAAAAACCGGAACCTTTGCCGACCTGTTCGCCAGTGCGAAGAAGCTGCGCAACTAACCACAACGCTTGCCCAACTGAAATGCCGGCCTGGTGATAAACGCCAAAACCACACGCGTTTATCACCGAACCGGCCGACTCCTCAGGCACTTTTCGCCATTTGCATTCGATGGTATATGCATCATAATGGCGAAAACCGCACAGGAATAATGCGTGAAAAACACTTTGATGCAGCGGCTTGAATCCATTCAGGCAGCCCAATTGCACAACAGCCTGAACCAAATGCAACGCGGCCTGGAAAAAGAAAGCCTCCGCGTTACTCCAACCGGAGAACTTGCGCAAACGATACACCCGACCGCTCTCGGCTCTGCGTTAACCCACCAATCCATTACCACCGACTATTCAGAAGCCCTGGTGGAATTCATCACGCCGGTATTTCAGGACAGCCGTCAGCCGCTGGATTTTCTGCACCAGTTACATCAATTCGCCTATCAGAATATTAATGACGAAATGCTGTGGGTGAACAGCATGCCCTGCCGGTTGGGCGATGAACTCAACATACCCATAGCACACTACGGCAACTCGAATGTGGGCCGGATGAAACACGTCTACCGGCATGGCTTGTGGCACCGGTATGGTCGCGCCATGCAGACCATTTCAGGTATTCATTACAACCTTTCATTTCCGGACACGTTCTGGAAACACTACCACCAATTGCAAAATAGCCCGCTGCCATTACAGGATTTTATTTCTGAACAGTACTTTGCGCTGATCCGCAATTTCCTCCGTAACGTGGGGTTGGTGGTGTACTTATACGGCGCCTCTCCCGCGGTGTGTAATTCGTTTTTACGGGGTCGTGACCATCAGCTGAAAACCTTCAGGCAACACACCAGTTACATGCCCTATGGCACATCGCTGCGCATGAGTGACCTGGGTTACCACAACGATGCACAATCCGGGCTGACTATTTCCTACGATTCACTGGAACAATATGTCTCTACGTTGCAGCACGCCATTCGCACACCCTACGCGCCCTATGAAAAAATCGGCATTTTGAAAAACGGGGAGTACCAGCAACTCACCACCAACATTCTGCAAATTGAAAACGAATTCTACAGCAGCATCCGGCCAAAGCGAGTCACTCAAAGCGGTGAACGTCCGACCTGCGCATTATCCAGTCGCGGAGTGGAATACATTGAGCTGCGTTGCGTTGATCTGGACCCGTTCAACCCATTGGGCATCAACCAATCGCAAATCATGTTTCTGGATGTCTTCGCTGCTTATTGCCTGTTGAACGACAGCCCGTCTCTGGATGCTGAAGAACAACAATGCAATATTGAAAACCTGCAATCCATTGTTTCCCAGGGACGCGATCCGGATCTGCAACTTTCCTCTAACTGCACCCGTGCACCTTTCCGGCAATGGGCACAAGAACACTTGGACAATATGCTGCAGGTAGCGCAGCTGTTTGACCAAGCCCACCAGCATAATCAGCACAGCCAGATCGTGAAGGAGCAAATGCAAAAACTGCAGGACCCTTCACGGACACCATCAGCCAGGGTAATGCGCGCCATTATAAATCAGGACCGTTCTTTCTATGACTTTGCCATGGAGTGTGCCTCAAACACGGCAAGGCATTTTAATGAACAACCCCTTTGTGCAACCAGGGCCGCGAGCCTGAAAGAAGAAGCACAACGATCATTGCTGGCACAGCGGCAACTGGAAGCCAATGACAGCGTTTCGTTCGAACAATACCTCAACCAGTTCTTCTCACAGGAAGCCTGCGACTAAATCGATTCGGAAATTTTTTTCAATGACTTAAGGTGACTTCCTAGAATTCACTGCTAGCCTTTGAGTTAGGTGCTTGCTGTACACCGGAATGTGGAAAAGGGGTATAAAAACCCTGAGTGTGGAATCAAAGCTTAATAAGAGGCACGGCTCCCATGAGCATCAGCGAAATCGATCAACAGAACTGGAATATTGATACCCTGAACAAAGCCTATCGCCAGGGCTATATGTTCGGTTTAAGCGGTGAACCGCAGCGTTCCTGCCCCTACCAATCGGAAGTAATAGCGGCGGCCTGGGAAGCGGGCTGGTCCGATGGTTGCAGTCAGGCCAACAGTATCGGTTTAAAGTACCCCGCTACCGCGTAAAAGCTGCCAAACGGCAGAACTTTATCAGCAATAGAGGATCGAAGGTCACTGCGATTGCCGGATTATGGTTATAATCGGCAGCTTTCATTCAACTGATAAGAATAATCAGCATGACCTTACCTTCCAATCGGCCAGTCAATGCCATCGGCGTTGTCGGTGCCATAGTCTCCATGTCTTTCGCTTACTTTTACCTGCAATCCCATCTGGGTTTAGAAGCCTGCCCTCTTTGCCTGATTGATCGCGGCCTGGTAATCGCCATCGGTGTTTCGTTCTTATTGGCATGGGTTCACAATCCCAAACAATGGGGTCAACGGATCTATAGCGGCGTGGCATTGCTATTCAGTGTGTTTGGCATTGCTGTCTGCTGGCGTCACTTATGGTTACAAAACCTGCCGAAAGATCAGGTTCCGGAATGCAGCCCCGGATTGGATTATATGCTGGAAACCTTTCCCATCGGAGAAACACTTCGCATTATATTTAATAGCGCCGGAGAGTGTGCAGATATCCAATGGAGCTTGATGGGCTTGTCGATTCCGGCTCAAACCCTGTTGGTTTTCATCGGGTTCAGCCTACTTTCCTTGCTTCAAATGCTACGAAAACAGCCTTAAACCAAGCTGTTTTGTGGTTTTTTCATCCTCAAAGATAGAACATGTTTTCATAAGAAATTTGTTTTCCATATCCTCTATGCTGCTTTTTCGGCCATTTTAGCCGGGAAGCCAAGAACTAAAAAATTGTCAATGCAATATAGCCATTTTTGTACGCTCACATTGTCTTGCCCCACCCCCCCATTTTGAATATTCTCGATAGACCGGGTTAGGAAATACAGCGCAACAAATCCGTTTCTCAACCGCCTGTTGCTCTTTCCCCGGAATACAATTTGATGCAAGCGCCTACGGGCAAACTTTAAAAAATGAAAGAAGCGGTCAATATCGCTTCGTTGTGCAAAAAGGTAACAGTGCATTTTCGCACTACCGACAAACAACCTATTCCATGCAAATGGGGAGGAACACCAAAATGCTGACCGAAGTACCAACTACCCAGTCCACACCCGCTGAGAACAAAATTGAAGAGTGGGGTACGGTGGATAAAGTTATTTCACGCTGGCTTCAGGAACGACAAGAATTAATTTTACTGTATTGCAAAGTCGATGGGTTAAAGCAATTCGCTACCAAAGATACCCCCATCAGCATACGCGTGCAGGCTCTGTGTGATGTTTTAATCGACTATGTATCTGCAGGGCATTTCGAGGTATACCAACACCTGATGCGCGAAGCAGAGCAATTCCAGGAAGACTATCAGAAAACCATCGACAGAATCCTGCCGCTAATCCAGCGCTCCACCGAGATTGCGCTCGACTTTAACGACCGCTACTCCACGGCAAACGATTGCGAAAGCAATCTCAGCCAATTAGCTAAAGACCTGAATCATTTGGGCATCAACATCGTAGAGCGCTTCGATCTGGAAGATCAGTTGATCGAATCCTTACACACCAGTCACAGCGAACTGGTTGCGTAACCACCTTACTGCTGATCAAACCAAACCACGTATTATGAAAAGAGCGCGTAGCGCTCTTTTTACGTTTTAAAACCGCCTGCTACACTGTTGATAAGCCTTTCATAGTTAACTGTAAATTCCTCAGTCAGGATCCAGTTTCATCCCATGCGCCTATTCGTAACGCTTGCATTGTCATTATTGCTTTCCGCCTGCACATCACCTGAGCGGGAATGGCAAACTACCAGCAACGGTGCCTACACCTCTTCGCTGAGCCCTGACGGCCAATACGCCTTAATAGGTTCAATGGAGCACGGTGGCAGTTTATGGCGGCTGCAGGATGGTGAGCGCCTGTACAACTGGAACCATGTCGGCGGAGAATATTCCACACTGGTTGCGTCGGCATTCTCCACCGACAGTAAATTCGCACTCACTGCAGAAAAAAAACGTTTTGTGCTTTGGGAGGTCGCCAGTGGCAAAGCGCGGGGCTTCTGGCCTGCCAATGGCGGCATACTGGCAATGGCCCTGTCCGATAAAGGCCAATACGCCATCATCGGACAAGAAAACTACACCGCTCTATATATCGACACCACAACCGGCTCCGTCATTAGCACCTTGACGCATTCCGGCGACATCAACACAGTCGCTATCAGCGCTGATGGGAAAACCGGCGTCACCGGATCGGAAGATGGCATCATGAAAGTCTGGGATCTGTCGCAGGCTAAGGTCACATTCGCCTACCAATTGGGTGACGATGTCAGCGCCGTAGCGATAAGCAACGACGGCAGTCTGGTATTCGCCAGCCTGTATTACGGCAAAGGAAAAATCTGGCTGACCCAAAGCGGCAAAGAAGTATCGGAAATCGGGCACCACCGCACCACCATCACTCGGGCTGCGTTCTCAACGGATAACACAACCCTGCTCACCGGTTTCACCGCCAGAAGACTCATGCTCTGGGATGTTGACAGCGGTAACGACTTGCAAAGCTGGCGTGCCGACGCGCCGCTGTTCTGGAGACCCTCCGGACTGGTCGTCACCGATGTGGCTTATGGTCATCAGAGCGGGACTTTTCTGAACGTGTTTTCCAATGGCCTGGTCAATCAGTGGAAAGCCCAATAGCGCATTATTGACTGAGTATCTGCCCCAGCGTCACCACACCGACGAACCCCACGGTGTAGGCCACCAACAAATATCCGGAAAATTTCAGATAGCTGCCAAACGTGAGCGCCTCAACTTTACTCATGGCCACCACACCGGCGGCAGATCCGATCACTAATAGCGAACCACCCACACCCACGCTGTATGTCAGCGTCAGCCATTCGGACAACGACATATCGATACCGGATTTGAGCAAAGCGGCGGTCAAGGGCACGTTATCAAACAAAGCAGAAACCAGGCCCACCACATAATTTGCTGCTAGTGTCGGCAGGTAATTATACAGTTTCGGGAAATAAGCCAGCACACCCAACTCCTTGAGCATGCCCACCAGCAACAACACGCCCAGAAAAAACAGCAAGGTATCAAATTCAATCCGCCGCACATAATCCAGTATGGGTTCGTCCTTATTCATGAACTGGACTACCATAAACATCAGTGACAAACCGAATAGAAAGGACAGAACCGGGGGTATGGAGAAGGCAATATTGGCCACTATCGTGCCCAATATGGTGAAGAAAAACATATAGGCAATCACTTTGTCGCCCCGAGTAATATTGAATTCCTGCTTCTGCAAAACCAGATCGTCCGTTAAAGGCCGCGACAACATCCAAGCCAATAACAAAACAGCGATCAAGGCCGGCAGGACCAGAAGCGCCAGATCCAGAATAGCGACTTTGCCTGCCAGGAAAATCATCAACGTGGTGACGTCACCGGTAATCAGAGCAGCCCCCCCGGCGTTTACCGAAAAGATAACCAAGACGATATAGCGCAGCAATTTTTCCGTAGGTAACTTCAGGCTCACCAACACCGTGATACAGACCAAGGTCGAAGTTATATTGTCTGCCATTGAGGAGAATATAAAAGCAAAAAGCCCGGTAAGCATCATCAGTTTACGCTCGCTAAGACGCTCCGGTAACAAGCGATTCACTAAACCATCAATAATCCCTTTACTGGAAAGATAAGCAACAAAAGTCATTGCCGCCATCAGAAATAACCAGAGTGTCGCGATATCCAGCAGGTTTTCATTGAGGGCATGGCTCACTTCTTCGTAGCTTGCGTGGTGAGGCGGGGCCATGAAATAAAGCATCCAAACCGTGGAGCCAAAAAACAGGGTGGTTTTTGCTTTGTCGATATGAACAATATCTTCTATGACGATGGAGATAAACCCCAAGGTCACCAACACCAATAATACTGCGGTCATGGGCGGTTCCTGGTCGGGATAAGATGGCACATTTGTGAATCGCGGGATGGCATGAATTTTAGACTAAGCAGCAAGCCGAATCGAGCACAACCTGCGGCTAACCGGCCTGGATTTAAGGCATTTTTGAAACAGCCGACAACTATTCGGCAGTATACGCTACCATTAATTGACGAACTTCCAGGGGGTTAGCTTGTGATTAAACAATCGTTTTTAACACAGATTTTGGCGCTTCTAACAACGCTAGTATTGAATGGCTGTGCCCATCATCCGAGTGGAGTCCCCACTGAATTGAATGGGCAGTCCCTGATTGTAATGGGCTATCGTGCGGACAAAGGTGTGCCCTATGAAGGAGGCATGCTCTACACCGGACACCGCATCGATACCCTGGATGATCAGTTAATCGAACCCGCGCCGATGGCAAAAGGCGATTTCAAGTTGGTTAAACCAGGAGAACATGTGCTGGAAGGTTATTGTTACTGGCAGCTACGAGGTGTATTTCACGATGTTGACGATCTGCAAGAGCGCGGCAAGTTGCATTTAACCACGCTCCCTAATCACACCTATACGATCCAGTCAGACATCGACGAATACAAAGTAAAATGTACATTATCCGCGTTTGTCTCGCCTCCCGGCCTGGAGCCGGGACACGCATTGCAAGAATCACCCCCATCTGATCAGTATCAAGAGTAATGCCAGCGTCATTCCAAGTGCCTAGCTGGCTCAATTTGGCGCAGAGGACAACATGTCAAACACATACTGGGGCAAATTGCGATTAATCTCATCCCGCGCGCGCTGTTTTAACAGATTCTGCTCGGTCGACGATACCTTGATCGGCCAGCGCTGTTTGTCCAGCACATTACTTCCGTCAAAGAAGATCAGCTCATAGGAACCCCGCAGCCAATACCAATTTTGCCGCGCTTCTACCGGAGCCGTATCCAGGGTGCCTTGCAACACAAGATTAGACTGCTGCGCAGTAGTAATGCCTAGATCAGAAATGGCTTTTTGTAATTCGGCTTTTACGGAAGGGTCATCCGCTTTTACGGCGATCTTCAACGTCGATAAACCGTCGCGGATCAACTTTTCAATCGCCGGTAAATCATAACGCCCGTCAACGCCTTGCCCGCTTGCCACCACCATTAGATTCTTATTGAGCTGATCCCGCTCCAGTTGCAGCCCATGCGCTTTTTTTAACGCCTTTAATGCAACCAACGGATTGCCCGCCTTGCTGGTTGCGTAATTGACCAGTTCGTTGATTTCCCGATCAGAGGTCGTGATGGATTTGCGAAAGCGATTCGCTGCAGGCTGTTTGGCCAGGATCGCCAGCGCATAAATCCTGGCATCCTCCTCCGACTCCCAGTATTCAACAACCTGAGCGCCGGACATCACCTGCTTGGCCTCGGTACTCACACTGCGTGTCACCTTTTGTTCATTACTCGAGACTTGCTGACCCCCTGTTGAACTTAGCTGCGCAGAGCTGAAATCCAAACTCGACTCGGCTACCGCCACTTCGAATATTTTGGATAAGTTACTCACAGCTCTGTCCGCCGCCAGTGGGCGATTATCCGCCGAGCCGATCGCAGCCAGATGCGTATGGGCCGGATATTCGGCGTCCGGCTTGTCAATCCATTCGGGTTGTTTCGGCGCGCTACTGCAGGCTGCCAACACACTCAACAGTACGAGCGCAACTGCCGCATTAAGGTGTATTCGAAGAGCCATTGAATTCTCCTTGTTCAGAGGGTGGTACCGAGGTCGGTGTCATAACTGGATAGGTAAAATAATCATCGTTAAGGCTGTTTGCCATGACTGCGGCCAGTTGCTTCGCAGCCAGGGTATCGGCGGCAGGCAGGGTCACCCCCAACTCCGGCAATTGTACCCGGGTGGCTGCAGATACCCGGATGCGGGCCACCTGAATGGACGCCGGCAACATATTCCAGCTGCGCAAATCAGCTTGCTCTGACGCAACCGATAGCACGTTCATCAAAATACCGGCCGCATCGCCTTTATCTTGTGCTTCCTGCACCATATTGTATTTGGCGACAGCCCTTAAGGTGGCCGCTGCCAGCATTTTAGCGCTATCGTTTTTGAGGTCTTCCCGGGCCCGGTCTTCCAGATTTTCTATGATGTCTGTTCGCTGCGTCTGGCCATTTGCAGCCAATGATATAAACCGGGCGCGATAATTAGATGGATTGTAACGGGGCATTACTACACTCACCATCGAGCGGGCACGATCACTGTAGACTGAAATACGGCTATCGGTTTTGGTGCTGACCACACCGTCCAGATAAAACAAAAGCCATTCCACTTCCCCCTTCGCCAACGGCGTTGCCGAGGCACCAAAACGGGCGCTGTATTCGCGGTAATCCTCATCACGCCCCTGACGCTTACCTAAATTCAGCAATGTCGTTTTCAACGCACCAGGGATCGGATCCTTGCGTTCATTGAGAATGTTATAGGCCCTGCGATAACTAATATACGCATCGTCGTATTCGCCGTTCATTTCATAGATCGCGCCGGCTACGTACTGCGCGCCGGCTAATTGTCCCTGATCTGTTTTACCGTCATCCAGACGCTGCATGGTGACATTCGCCTGCAGCATTTCCACCCGGGCTCCGTCTGCGTCCCCACTGAACAAATAATTCAACGACAGCAGCAGGTGCACCAAAACCTGATCGCTGGCAGAACCGGAGTACGCCCGCAATGCTTCATTCACGCTGACGGCTGCTAGATTCTCGGACACACTCGCTGCCTGTAACGACGTCATAATGGATTTAGCTTGCTCCAGATCCTGGCGACTGGCACCGAATTCACCGAGATAGAATTTCAGCATACCGCGATTCAACAGGTACTGCGCCCGGTCACGGTTGGAAGGGGATATTTGTTGCAGGTGATCCAGGGTTGCCTGCGGCCCGGCTCTGGTCAGATTGGTTGCGAGCTGGTTCACCTGCCACGAGGCGCACCCGGATTGAAAAATCAGGGCACCCAACAGGAGCAGTACCCTGATCACTATTTTTGGCGTCATAGAGTGACGGAAACTTAGTAACGAAGTTTGGAGTTTTTAACCAATTTTTTAATTTTCTTCTGACCCAGCCAGACTTTCCGGTTATCCGCCATACTGATCATAGTAAGATCGACCTGGTAATAGCGCACCTGCTGCTTGCCTTCCATATCGATAATTGTATTGATCTGGCCTTGCAACATAAAATCGGCACCCAACTCCTGCCCGGCCGCGTTACGGGTAGATTCCCGCGCATTCAAATCCTGATCAATGCGTTCATCTCGGATCTCACCACGCTCATCCCGAGAGGCCACAAAATCCACCTTGCCGGAATTCACTAACGCCCTTTCCATATCAGCGACAAAGGTTTTCACGTTAATATGTTCGTGGCTGAGATTGCGGACAGTGCCGACGATAACGGCCGGTCGCTTCCCTGTGCGACCGCTAAAATCTGAAATCCAAGGACGAGACAACGCATCCTGAATCATCTCTTCCGCCACCAGGCGGGAGTCGGTGTCGTTCCAGGCACCACTCAGATCAATAGTGGAATCCGATGAAACCCGCTCGACGGAGGTGCTACAAGCCCCCAAAAGCAATACAAACGCGCTTAGAATCCAATACTTCATTCTTCAGTATCCTTTATAAAGCGATCGAAATTCGCGGATGCGTTTTCTGAATAATAGGCTTTAAAGCTATCCGATAACTTCCCTGCGGTGCTGATCGCGTCATCCAATGCCTTCATATCCATTTCCGCGAATGAATAGACATTCCCGGTATTTTTATCTTTCCAACGACCCTTGATCTTGGCGCCGTTGAGTACCGTTTGAGTCGCACTATTAATACTGTTCTCGATGCTGTTAGAGGACGTATCCCCGGTGGCTGCGGTGTAATCCGACATGGTGGAATCGACGTAGGTGGAAACCACTTTAGCGACTTCGGCACGGGCGCGATTATCTGCGGTAGCCGTTTGCAGCGATTCGTCATTCATAGACGGCGCAGAAGCAACACCATAAATGAAACGCCCGTCTACACTATCAACCGACTGGGTGCCTTCATTCACCCAATCCGGAGCGCCCTTCACGCCCATATTACTTTCTATGGTCGGAGAGTTGCTGCTACAGGCACTCAGGCCCATTACAATCAATACCAGGGTAAAGCGATAAACGGGACGAAACATAGTGCTTTGCTCCTTATTCTATGTCGTTATTCTTGAATCCGTTTTTTGCCGAATCGACAGCTTACTGTAAAACAGAGGCATCTGCGAGTTGTTACATTAGACACCACCATGCTGTCATTTTAGCCAAAAAAATACCGACTTAAAGTCGGTATTTTTTAACATTCAGGCCAGACGACAAAGCGGCTTAGTCGACTTTTTCCACGCCCAATAGTTCAACATCAAACAACAATACCTGGTTGGGGCCGATTTTCGGACCCGCTCCACGATCGCCGTAAGCCAGGTCAGAAGGCACGAACAGCTTGCGTTTTTCGCCAACTTTCATCATCTGCAGCGCTTCTGTCCAACCTTTGATAACGCCGTCTACTGCAAATTCAATGGGCTCGCCACGCTCAACGGAACTGTCAAAAACGGTCCCGTCCGGCAATGTACCATGGTAGTGCACTTTCACTTTGTCGTTGGAGTCCGGTGTTTCGCCGTCACCTTCGGTGATGATTTCGTATTGCAACCCACTCTCAGTCACTTCTACACCGTCGCGCTCTTTGTTCTTAGCGAGAAATTCCTCGCCCTCTTTCTTGTTCTTATCCATGGCTTCGGACTGCGCTTTCTGCTGCTCCTCCATTTTGCGGGTTTGCAGCGCATTCATGGTAGCAACCATCTCTTCCGGGGTCATTTTGGGTTCTACGCCCTTAAAGCCGTCCTCAAACCCTTTGTAAAACGTTTTCAGATCCAGTTCCTGAAGATCTTTACCCATCCCTTCACCGAAACGGACGCCAATGGAATAACTGACTTTCTGATCTTCTGTTTGTAAGCTGACTTCCGTATCGGCCTTGGCCGCTTCCGCATCGACTTCATTCTTTGCTTCACCCTTACAAGCGACTAAAACGGCGCAGGCGGTGGCAACCAATATATAGTTCTTCATGATTTCTCCTGTCTTAAGCATATATCCGAATATCAACAAACAGACATTGATAAGCGATGATGGTTCATTACGATGTTGTTGTTCTGAATTTGAATCGGGCTTGATGGTAACAGAATCCCCCACTATCTGAACTATATCGAAGCAAAATTTTAGCTTGATTTGTGCGGGGGCTATCACAAGAAAGGTAGATATTGTTTAAACAACACGTATAATTGCAAGCGACCGCGTCACCAAAATCTCAGCTGAGGAACTCTGATTATGGCAGCAAAAAAAACCACGGCAAAAAGACCTGCCGTTAAAGTAAAAAAAGATCCGGTGGTTGAGCTGTCAACCCAGATCGAAAAACTGGAAATACAACTGGAAGCAGCCCGTAAAAAAGCGGTTGCCACCGCCGCGAAAACAGCAGTATCCGCTAAGAAAGCCGTTGATAAAGCCGCCGTAGCTGCAAAAAAAGCAGCCGGTAAAGCGAATGCCCCTGCCGCCGATTCCAGACTGGCAGATGCCAAAGCCAATTTGGCTTCCGCAAAAGCCGAAGAAGCCGCACTGAAAAAATCGATCGCCAATGCCAACAAAGTTAAACGCGCGGCGGCAGCGGTAGCGAAACAAATCCAGGCGGAAGAAAGAGCTGAAGCGAAGAAAGCCGCAATAAAGGCTAAAGCAGCAGCTAAGAAATTAGCTGATGCACGCAAAAAAGCCGCCATCAAAGCCAAGGCCGCTGCCAAGAAAGCCGCAGCCGCGAAAAAGACCGCAACCAAAAAAGCCGCCGTTAAAAAGGCGTCTGCCAAGACCGCAGCGAAAAAAGCCCCGGTGAAGAAGGCGGCAGCCAAAAAAGCGCCTGCCAAGAAAGCCGTTGCAAAGAAAACAGCAGCCAAAAAGGCAGCCCCTAAGAAGGCACCGGTAAAAAAAGCGGCGCCTGCCAAGAAAGCCGCAGCGAAAAAAGCGCCCGCCAAGAAAGTCGCAGCCGCAAAGAAAGCAGCACCGGCGAAAAAAGCCGCCGCCAAGAAACCGGCCGCCGTGAAATCCGTGACACCCAAAACAGAAAAGCCCGTAGCGAGCAAGCCCACTCCGGCACCGAAGCCTGCCCCCAAGCCTCCGGCACAAAAGGCGGATGCACCCAAACCGGCTGCAGCCCCCAAGCCCGAAGCGCCGAAACCCGTATCCCCCAAGCCCGTTGCCCCTAAGCCGGAAGCGCCGAAGCCTACCGAGCCAGAGACACCTAAAGTGGAAGAAAAGCCGTTCGAACTGAAGCCTGTTGATGCGCCAAGCGCACCGGACCGAAGCATTTTCGATCCGGAAAAAGACGCATAAAGCCCTGTAATCAACAGGAAAATGCGAAAAAGGGTTGCTCCTGTAGAAGGGCAACCCTTTTTTCATACCCGCTAATTCGCTATCCTGCCCTCCCTGTACTCACTGGCCGTAAGCAACCATCCATGATTCAACTGCAATCCGTCTCCCTTTTCAGGGGCAGCAAACGTCTAATTCAAGAAGCTGATTTCACAGCGTATCCCGGCTGGCATATCGCCCTGGTCGGTCAGAACGGCTGCGGCAAATCATCCCTCTTCGCCTTGCTGCAAGGACGCTTGGGTGCCGACTCCGGCGAAGTCAGAATTCCGGCTAATACCCGGATAGCGCACATGGCACAGGAAGTGGAAGCACTGGATCGCTCTGCCATCGACTATGTAATGGATGGTGATAAATTATTGCGGGAATATCAAAGCCGGTTAGCGCAAGCCGAGCAGCAAAACCAAGTGGATGACATTGCGCGCCTGCATCAACAACTGGATGATATTGATGCCTATACCGCAAATACCCGGGCGGCAAAATTACTCACTGGACTGGGCTTTCAGCAAGACCAGTTTGCCACGACCGTGAAATCATTCTCAGGAGGCTGGCGTGTTCGCCTGAATCTGGCTCAGACGCTGATGTGCCCCTCTGACATCCTACTGCTGGATGAGCCCACCAACCACCTGGATCTGGACGCCATTCTGTGGCTTGAGGACTGGCTCAAAAGCTATCCCGGCACATTGATTCTGATTTCACATGATCGTGAATTTATCGATGAGGTAACGCAACACATTCTGCATATCGAGCATCAGCAACTCAATTATTACAGTGGTAATTATTCCAGCTTTGAAGTCCAGCGCGGTGCTCGCCTGGCCAATCAACAGGCCGCATTCGAAAAACAACAGACTGAGATTGAGCACCTGCAAAAATTTATAATTCGCTTTAAAGCCAAAGCCAGCAAAGCCAAACAAGCACAAAGTCGGGTTAAAGCGCTGGAGCGCATGGAAAAAATTGCTCCGGCTCATGTGGATTCACCATTCCATTTTTCCATCCCCTCTCCGGAAAAGGTCTCAGACCCTCTATTGGATTTTGAAGACACCGAACTCGGCTACGCTTCAACCCCGATTCTGAATAAAGTGAATCTGCGTCTCTCACCCGAGTCCAGAATTGGACTCATCGGACCCAACGGTGCCGGTAAATCCACCCTCATAAAATCGCTGGCCGGTAATCTGGAACTGATAGCGGGGCACCAGAATAAGGGGGAGCATTGCAAGATCGGCTACTTCGCCCAACACCAGCTGGATCAGCTGGACGAAACAGCAACCCCCCTACTCACCATGCAGCGCATCGCCACCAAGGCCGACGAACAAACACTGAGAAATTACCTCGGCAGCTTCGGATTTCAGGGTGATGCCGTCAACGCCGGCATTGCGCGTTTCTCCGGTGGTGAAAAAGCCCGTTTGGCGCTAGCCATCATCATCTGGCACCGTCCCAGCCTGCTGCTGCTGGATGAGCCCACCAACCACCTGGATCTGGAGATGCGACTGGCACTCACCATGGCACTACAGGAATATGAAGGCGGCCTGGTGCTGGTGTCGCATGACCGCCATTTGTTACGCGCCACCACAGACGATTTGTACCTTGTCGCCGACCACCAGGTTAAGTTATTTAATGGCGACCTGGATGACTACGCTAAATGGTTACTGGAATTCCGCCAGTCATCTCAAGCGTCGGGCAACTCGACTGACACTGCATCGGCCCCCCTTTCCGATGTTAAACGGGACCGCAAAGCCGAGCGTCAAAAGGCGGCAGAAGCCCGTAAACAATTGCGGCCACTAAAAACTCAGCTACAAAAACTGGAAAAAAGGTTGGCGGAGCTGGAAAGTCGGAAAGCGGAACTGGAGCAAGCCCTGGCAGATCCGGACATTTATCAAGCCGACCAGAAGGATTCGCTGCACAGGCTTTTGAAACAGCAAGGCGTTATTGCAAGCGACCTGGATGAGACAGAGACAGCCTGGATGACTCTTTCAGAGACAATACAGGAACTGGAAGAACAGTAGCCGGATAGCGTCGCTAACTTATAAATCCGGTGCACTTTGCATATTGATGTTTCTGGTGGTGAATTCAAATAGGTCCACCCCAAACGACCCATCCATCAATACTTTACGGATCCTCAGCTGTCGTTCAGCGTCCAGATCACGTTGTCGTTTCAAATCCACAATTCGCTGCTGCATGGGATTTTTATTCGCATCCAACAGCAAAGCGACTTTGGGCAGCAAACGGTTGACCGGATCGACTGATATAACAACACCCACTTCACCGCTCATCATTTCCACCAGCGCACCGGGAGGATAGATTCCGATACACTCGATAAATTTCACCACCAGTTTGGGATCAAACTGGGTACCGCTGTTATCGTATAAAATCTTTAACGCTGCTGCTGATGTCGTACCGGCACTATAACAACGCTGGCTGGTGATCGCATCGTAGGCATCCACTATGGTGACCACCTTCGTATAAAACCCCAACGTATTGGCGTCTAATTGATCGGGATACCCTTGCCCATCTTGCCGTTCGTGGTGATGGTGGCAGGCGGCAATCACTTCCTCGGGCAAAGTCGTATCCTGCTGCAGAATTTCCCAGCCGAAGTTAACGTGCAGTTTAATATGCTCATATTCTTCTTTGGTCAGCTTGCCCGGCTTGTTCAGAATGGTCTGATCCACTTTCATTTTGCCAACGTCATGCAACATGCCGCACAGCCCCAATAGCTCCATGTGCTTGCGCCCCACACCCAGATGCCGCCCGAATGCAATTGCCAGCAACCCTACATTCAGGCAATGCTCTGCCGTATATTTATCTGCGTTCTTAATCCGGGTTAGCCACAACATAGCCGATGGGTTACGCTCGATGGAATCGACACACTCGCTGATATGTTCCCGGATGACCCGAGTATCCGGCAGCTTATCCACATACGCGGTATCCAGAATTTGCTCCACCTCGGTAAAACTGCACTGATAGCTGATGTGGGCTTTGGTGATCTCCTCTTCTACCTTCGCCTGTAGCGCGTAGTTCTCGGGGCATCGGTCAAGGTCAACCGGTGAGGTTCGGGCATCGGAACTGACATGGCGGGCTTTCAGCACATCGATATAAACGTATTCACAGATATTGCGCAGCGTTGCCAGATCGTCGGGATCTTCCAGGGGGAAACCCTGAAATAAAAACGGTGTATCAAGCCAAGGCCGGTCCAACGCAGACACATGCATTCCCAGCTCAAGTTCGTCAATGGGCACCTTAATGGTGTCACGATCATTAGGCGTATTCTGATTCATGGATTCGGGCAATTCGATCTACTACTTTGTCTTTTAACTTTAGAACAAGAATCCGAATTCCGCGCTGCTTTGAGTTGTTTTTAATTGTAGCTAATCGTATCTGGAAAAAAACAGCAGGACCTGAACATAGCCCTTTAATATCAAGATCTTACAAAGAATTAACAGGTTCAGCACTGTTCTGTTTTGTAACAAATGTAGCGCATTTTCCGTTTCGTCTCTATGCAACCATAGGGGGCTTATCCGCTGGCGAAATGGGCTTTGTTGCCGAGCACGTTGCCCCCTATCCTGCTCACATTCAGGGTAAGGGGCAACGTGCTCGGCAATCAAAGACGGATTGATCAGAAGTTGAAATAAAGAAACTCGGATTGCTTGGTGGTCATCATGGTCATGAGTGAAACAAAAAACACCACGCCGGTCGCCAACGCCATCACCCTACCTTTGGTGCCGTTTAAGACAGACCCGCTGATAATCCAGTCGGGGCCCTGAATAAGGTTGCTTTTTCGCAGCATATCCAGACTATTGGGCATGAAGAACGCCACAAATAAAAGCACGCCAATTAACGGCACACCGGAGCTAAACCAGTCCTTAGTTCTGATAATACTGGGATCGGGACTGATCACCACCCCAAGACTGTTCAGCAAGGAAATCAAATCATGCTTACCCATCTGGTTCAGCGTGACCTCCAAAGCCACCGGAAAGCTGACACCCTCAACCCCCAGCATCGCCGTTAGCATCACACCGGCGCCACTGAAGGTCTCTGCCCGGAAAAAGACCCAAGCCAACACCACCGCAATAAAGGTAATAAAAATCGAAACCGGACGGAAGCGGAAAACATTGCATACAGCCGGCAACTTTTTACTGGCGTTTTGCCACCCGTGATTACAGATCAGATAGAAACCGTGCAACCCACCCCAGATAATAAAATTCCAACCGGCCCCATGCCATAGACCACCAACCAGCATCGTAATCATGAGGTTGTTGTAGCGACTCAACGTGCCCTTGCGATTTCCCCCCAACGGAATATAAACATAGTCGCGCAGGAACTGAGAAAGGGTCATATGCCAGCGACGCCAAAATTCAATGATATTGATTGATTTATAGGGCGAATTGAAATTAACCGGCAAGCGAATCCCGAACATCATGCCGAGACCAATTGCCATATCAGAGTAACCCGAAAAATCGAAATAGAGCTGCAGGGAGTAGGCCAGCGCCCCGGCCCATGCTTCGACCGTAGTAACCGATTCGCCCCTATCGACGGCACTGAATATCGGTGTCGAGAAATCGGAAATACTGTCTGCCAAGAGTACTTTTTTTGCCAGCCCGATGCTGAAAATAAACAAGCCGACACTCAGGTTGTTGATGTCAAACCTAAACGTAGACTCTCGTTCAAATTGTGGCATTACAGAACTGTGGTGGACAATGGGCCCGGCGATCAACTGGGGGAAAAAAGTCACAAACAGGCAATAATAGGAAAAGCGGTGCTCTGTGGTGATCCCCCGATACGTGTCCACCAGATAGGCCACCTGCTGAAAGGTAAAAAACGAGATTCCCAATGGCAATATTAAATCCAGAAAACCAACGTTGGCTCCCGATAGCTGATTCAGGGTATCGATCAGAAAATCCGTATACTTAAAGTAGCCAATTAAGCCCAGATTGAGTACGACTCCCCCGATCATCGTCCACTTTGCCAATGCTTTGTGGCGGTCGGTTTGCCGCTGATTCAGGTTAAGGATCGTTTGTGACAGAAAGAAATTTACCAGAAGGGAAAAGATCAGCAGCAGCAAATAAACCGGCTTCCACCAACCATAAAAAACAAGAGAACTGAATACGAGAAAGCCGATAGCGAACTTAACCGGCGCGTATTTCTGTAAGGCAAAATACGCCACTAATACAAACGGCAGGAAAAAAGCAATGAACTCGATTGAATTAAACAGCATAAACCAGTACTACCACAGAAGAATCACGAAAACCCCGAATACATGTCAGCCAAACCGACACACCGCTGTCTTTAGCTCGAACGGTTTTTCCAGTACTTTCTCATCTTCTGTATATCACCGTCTTTCAATAACAACTCAGCCAATGCTTTCGATCTCTTTTCAACGCCTAGATTATTCAAATGATAGGCTGTGTCATAAAAGTATTTTTTCGGATACATGAAGTCCCGCGCGGCCCCCAGCACCGGAATATCTTTCTTTTCAAAGAAGTCTTCAAACTTATCCTCAAATTGGTTCAAGTGGCCATCTTCATACTCTTTGAAATAAATTGTATTGGGGTAAGTCGCCAAAAACTTAACTTCTTTTTTGTCCCGCAACACCTCAATTTGATCGGCCAGTGCAGTGAGCCCACGATCCATATTATCGACTTTATGACTGAAGTTATCAGGCCCTCTATTCTTTATAATCCGTTGCTTTAAAGCATCCGGCTTATCCACCCGGTTTACCGTTTGATCACCAAACTCGTTGATTTTTTCGATGGGATAAGCCCGCTCTACTTCCACATTCGGAACCAATGCGGCAGCCAGTATTTTATAGAAACCCTCCGGCCCCAGGGTGAAAATCTGGTTGAGCTGCTCCATTACTGGCTGCTCCAGAAAATAGCTTTCATCACGTTGCATAACATATTGTCGGGTGCCTTCGGACATTCTGGTTGGATAGTCGTAGTTCGTATATTCGAACGAGAATACAACCACATCACCGTCGCGGAGAAACTCTTTTATATTATGCATTTGATAGACGAGGTCGAAGCCGGCCCAAATGCCAAAATTGACCGTAGGTACGCCAACCAATTCATTGATGATATCCGCCCCCACGCCCATTAAAACGCCAGACCCACCCACAAATATAATTCTTGGCGATGGGGTCTCGGTCAGGATGTCTTTCTTGATAGAAAACGTTTCGTGCAGGCCAATAGAGCTGTCACCGGGTGTACCTATTAAAGTATAAATAACCGACATCCATACCACTGCGCCCAGCAACAATCCAGAAAGGAAAAATGTGAAAAACCTCATGAGACCAAATCCATTATTTATAGAAACGCACGTTCGGGTTTCCATAATAAAAACGAATAAACAGTGAACAAAGCAGCTGGCAGTGTGCCCTGGCGATGCCCCTTTCCAGTTTTAACCCGGCTGCAACTCGAAGAGATTTCCTTGAGTGGCAGAGATACTAATACACTCTTTTTCCGTAGACCTCCGACCAGGTAGCATTTTTCACTTAAGGTCCGTCAAAAGAGCTGAGCGTTATATCAGCTCTCCCGAAGGGGAACAAGGCGGTCTGACCAATATTCCGACGCGAGGCACCCAAAGTGCCGATCACCTCTGTTCATTGAGCCTAAAACCACTGGGCTTTCATGACCTTACGAGTCGATCAAATATCATCCAACATATTGAATTATGTAAAAACAAGACTGCCATCACATTTCGGATTACTGGTTTACTCAGGCCCGCTCCAACACAGCTGATACCAGCCGGCTAATTCCGCTGGACGCTTCTGATATTCGCCCTGCCAGCATATAAGCTGGCGTCGTAATCAAATTGTTTTGCTCATCTATGCATATTTCCTCCACTGCGCAGGCTTGGTGCTTTGCCCCCATCACGATGACGGCTTTGGCTGCATCATCGTCATCGCTGCCAAGCGTGCAGGTCACACCCGCACCGAATACCTTCGGCGCCAACACGGGCGCGATACACACCAGGCCAATGGGCTTCTTAAGACCCCGCATGGTTTGCAAGAACCCGAGTACCGCTTCATTGGTAGCCATCTCTGGTCCGGCAACAGCAAAGGTACTCAGGTTTTTTGCCACACCGAAGCCGCCCGGCACAATGACCGCATCGTAGTCAGCGGCATCCGCCCGAGCGACATCGATAATATTGCCGCGACATAATCGGGCAGACTCCACCAGGACATTTCTGGTTTCCTGCATTTCCTCACCTGTCATATGGTTCAGCACATGCATTTGATCAACATCAGGAGCCATACATTGAAACTCAACTCCAGCCTCATCCAGGCGCAGTTGCACCAGTGTCGCCTCATAAACCTCCGCGCCGTCAAAAACGCCACACCCTGATAAAATAATCGCTATTTTCTTAGCCATCGCTCATTCTCCTACTGATAAATGGAACCGGATTGTTTTGCTCGGATTGTACTGATCTGAATGGTTCGGGAATAATATAACGCGGGTCACGTGATGTTAATGCGGACCGGCAATGAATCAATGAGCCCACGCCGGTTGAATAGGCCTGGGCTCATCGTGACTCATTACCCGTTCAGGCGGGCGGTTACTTGTATCTCAATTTTCATGTTGTCATCCAGTAACCGGGCTTCAAACACCGTTGCCGCAGGACGCACCTCACCCAACCACTTCGCGAGTACCGGAAAGCAGGGTTCAAAGTCATCTCGATTCGGAACAATATAAGTCACACGCACCGCATTTTCGATTGAGCTACCGGCTTCCTGTAATGCCGCCTGAATATTTTTAAAACATTGATCAGCCTGCTCTTTCACGTCCTCACTGATACGACCTTCCTGGTAGTTATAACCGGTGGTTCCGGAAACAAACACATAGTCTCCATCCACGACTGCTCTGGAATACCCCATTTTGGACTCAAATTCAGACCCGCTTGAAATCAGCTTTCTATTCAAAACCTTTGCTCCCTATTGATTGTTAATGATGAATATAACCTGGTGATCCGGGAGCGGAATTTTACCGTTAATACGGAACTTAGGCAGTAAGATTTCGTGACCGGGCCTGGATTGCCGGTTAACGGCTAAAGTCCGTGGGTTGCTCTAGTTGATAGATGCACTCGGACAATCCATCGAGTTTGGACTGCAGTTCGTTTTGCGCGTCATACAGCCCGCGATTATAAAAGTAAGACCCGATTTCACGAGAGATAAAATCCAGCAAAAACTCGGCGTCAAATCCGCCAATTTCCTGCTTTAGTTCTGCATCAAAATAGTCTTTTAGTTTGTCGACCAACAGCTCTTTTTCGCTTTTTGAAAATTCAATCATGACTGCCCCTGCCAGCAACATTGATTTAATTAACTTGCCCCATAATTAATGCCGCCGCCAATGATGGTATCGCTCCACCCAGCGCAGCAACCATTCGGGTTTATGGTTCTTACGCCATTCACCCGCGGTATTTTTGTTGGCTTCATTCATCGTGGGATAAATATGAATAGTACCGAGTAATTTGTTTAACCCCAACCCGTGCTTCATTGCCAGCACATATTCGGCGATCAGCTCCCCCGCGTGTGCAGCAACAATGGTAACACCCAGAATTTTATCTTTACCGGGCTTGGTGAGCACTTTTACAAAGCCCTGGGTCTCGTCATCGGTAATCGCGCGATCCAGGCCTGACAAGGAGTAACGGGTTACTTCATAGGGAATATTACGCTCCTGTGCCTCCAGCTCGTTGAGCCCCACCCGAGCCACTTCAGGATCTGTAAAAGTGGCCCAGGGGATAACCGAGTAATCGGCTTTGAACTTCTTTAATGAACCAAATAGACCATTAACGGAGGCATACCATGCCTGATGGGACGCGGTGTGGGTGAACTGATAGGGCCCGGCCACATCGCCACAGGCCAATATATGAGGAAATTTAGGCGTGCGCAGATAATCATCGGTCTTGATCGTGCGATTGGGATTTAACTCGATACCGAGATCTTCCAAACCCAGCCCATCGACATTGGCGGTACGCCCCACCGCGACCAGAATTTCATCGCAGTTGACCACCACCCGCTTCCCATGATGCTCGCAGATCAGCACTTTATCCCGCGCATAGCGATCCACCCCCACCACCTTATGCTCCAACATCACCCTGATCCCCTGCTCGCGGAATTGTTGCAGCACCAACGCAGACACCTCCTCATCCTCACGCATCAACAGGCGTGGCAGCATTTCAATCTGCATCACCTCGACGCCGAGCCGTGAAAACGCCTGACTGAGTTCACAACCAATCGGCCCGCCGCCCATAATCGCAATGCTTTTTGGCTTTGCACGCAGATCCCACACTGTATCAGAGGTAACAAACCCGGTATTCGCCAGTCCCGGTATGGGCGGCAAGGCCGGCCGGGCACCGGTTGCGATTACGATACTACGAGCACTCAATATCTGGCCGTTTACTTCCACTTCCCATGGTGATATCAGCTTTGCATAACCGGTTATGCACTCCACCCCAAGCTGGGTGTAACGTTCGATGGAATCGTGGGGGGCAATGGTTTCAATTTTCTGCTGCACCCGATCCATCACATCGGCAAAGTCAAAATCAACCGTAACCGGCTTGAGCCCGAAATCCGCTGCACGACCCATTTCATGTATTACCGCAGCGCTTCGCAACAGTGCTTTACTCGGCACACAACCGGTATTCAGGCAATCCCCCCCCATACGGTGTCCTTCGATCAGCGTCACCTTGGCTTTCACCGTTGCCGCAATATAGGACGTCACCAGCCCGGCGGACCCGGCTCCGATCACAATCATGTTACGGTCAAATTTTTTCGGTTTTTTGTGTTCAGTCATGGGTTTCGTCGTGCCCGGATCAGGTTGATGACTTTTTTTGCTACCAACGGCAACAAACCTAACGCAATAAAGGACAGAATCAAATCCGCAGACAGAATCCCTTTTAGCGATTCCAATTGTGACAGTTGCGTGCCTGCATTCACATAGACAACCGTACCCGCAAGCATGCCCAACTGGCTGATCCAGTAAAAGCTCCACAACCGGATCGGAGTCAACGCCATCACGATATTAATCAGGAAGAAGGGAAACGCCGGTATCAAACGCAAACTGAACAGATAAAACCCGCCTTCCTCCTCCACACCCCGGTTAATTGCCTGCAGTTGATCGGAAAATTTATTTTGTACCCAGTCCCGCGCCACAAAGCGCGCCAGCAAAAACGCCAGCGAGGCACCAATAGTACTGGCAAACGACGCTATCAACGTGCCTTGCACCACCCCGAATAACGCCCCAGCCGCCAATGTCATTAGGGCTGCTCCGGGCAAAGAGAGCGCTGTTACCAGCACGTACACAGAAAAAAATATCACCGCCACCTGCAACGGATTTTGTTCCAGCGCCTGAGCCCAGGTCGCCTGCTGCGACTGGATATAATAAAACGTAAAATACTGATTCAAATCGAACGTGTACCAAACACCCACCACGACGATTAACAAAACCAGTAAGATCAATCCCTTCTTTGCCATTACCTCTACTCTTTCAGATTCGGTATTATGAGGACTACCAATACCATTAAAGGTTACAAGATGTCAGATAAAACCCTAATCCGGGGACCTTTCCCTGCAACACGGATGCGCCGTATGCGCCGCGAAGATTTTTCCCGCCGTCTGATGCGGGAAACCACGCTAACACCCGACGATCTGATTTACCCCATGTTTGTGCTGGAAGGCACAGGGCATAGAGAAGCAATTCCTTCCATGCCCGGAGTGGAACGGGTTTCGCTCGACATCCTGCAACAAGAAGCCAGATACCTCAATCAATTAGGGGTGCCTGCCATCGCCATTTTTCCGGTGACCTCGGCCGATAAAAAAACCGAAGACGCCAGCGAGGCCTATAACCCCGGTGGTCTGGCCCAAAATGCTATAAAAGCGATCAAAGACGCCGTCCCCGAAATGGGGGTCATCACCGACGTCGCGCTGGATCCGTTCACCACCCACGGACAGGACGGCATTATCGACAAAGATGGCTACGTTCTGAACGATCGCACAGTAGAAACCCTGATCAAACAAGCCGTGTCCCACGCCGAAGCCGGCGCTGATATCGTCGCGCCATCCGACATGATGGACGGTAGAATCGGCTCTATTCGTGAACAGCTAGAAGCATCTGGTCATATAAATGTCTGCATATTAGCCTACTCTGCCAAGTACGCGTCAGCCTATTACGGACCATTCCGGGATGCAGTCGGGTCAGCGGCCAACCTCAAAGGCGGCAATAAATTCACTTACCAAATGGATCCGGCCAATCGCCTGGAAGCACTTCATGAAGTCGCGCTAGACTTACAAGAGGGTGCTGACATGATCATGATTAAGCCCGGCATGCCCTATCTGGATATTGTTCGTGAGGTAAAAGAACAATTTGGAGCCCCTACATTTGTATACCAAGTGAGCGGTGAATATGCGATGCACATGGCAGCATTCGAAAAAGGATGGCTTAGCAAAGAAACTGTCATATTAGAGTCACTAAAATGTATTAAAAGATCAGGTGCCGACGGCATCCTCACTTATTTCGCGAAATCCGCTGCCGAACTGTTAAATTCATAATGGAATCTGTAGAGCCATGACCACCAATCAAATCGCCGCTACCGACGCGGCCAGTCAGAAAATTTCCGAGACCACTGAGCCGGAAATCGACCTTAATGACAGCGCCTATTACGTTAACCGGCACATCGGTCTGCTCGAATTTAACCTCCGTGTCCTGGCGCAAGCGGAAGACGACACTCTGCCACTGCTGGAGCGGCTCAAATTTCTACTGATTTTCAGTAGCAATATGGATGAATTTTTTGAAGTGCGGCTAGCAGGCCTGCAACGGGACATTGCCTACAACCAGGCGCGACCCGAAGCCGACGGCATGCATCCAAAGGACGTGATGCGCACCATCAGCGATAGTTGCCACCGCGCCATAGAACGTCAATATAACTTACTAAATGACGAGCTGTTACCCTTGATGGCACAGGAGAACATTCGATTCATCGCTCGTGATAGCTGGACTGCGCCGCAGGTGCAGTGGATTAAACATTACTTCCGGCAGCAGGTGGCTCCGGTGTTGACCCCCATCGGCCTGGATCTGGCACACCCCTTTCCACGGCTGGTAAACAAAAGTCTGAACTTCCTGGTCACCCTGGAAGGCAACGACGCCTTCGGTCGAAAACTGGGAATGGCCGTGGTACCCGCCCCCAAATCCTTGCCCCGCATTATTCGCATGCCCGATGAAGTCTGTGAGGGGGGCGATAACTTTATCTTCCTGTCTTCCATTATTCATTACCATGCGGGCTACTTATTCCCCGGCATGAAATCCACCGGCTGCTATCAATTCCGCTTAACCCGAAATTCAGACCTGTTCCTGGACGAGGAAAAAGTGGACGATCTATCAGCGGCATTAAAAGGTGAGCTTTACTCCCGCCGATACGGTGAAGAAGTACGTCTGGAAGTCGCCGACAACATGCCCGATGAACTGATTAGCTTCTTACTGAATAAATTCGGGCTGGAAGAATCACAACTCTACAAAGTCACCGGCCCCGTCAACCTGACTCGGATGATGTCGGTGCTGGATGTGGCGAAGACGCACCAGGAGTTCCCGTCCTTCAAACCCAAACTGCCCAATGACCTGAAGCGCAGCGACCGCATGTTCGAAGCAATGAACAGTGGCGACATTCTGCTTAACCATCCCTATGAATCCTTTCATCCGGTGATCAGCTTTTTACGCCAGGCGGCACGGGACAAAGACGTGGTCGCCATCAAGCAGACACTGTACCGTACCGGAACCAACTCAGAAATTCTGGATCTGCTGGTGGAAGCGGCCCGCAACGGCAAGGAAGTCACCGCGGTTGTGGAACTGCGGGCCCGCTTTGATGAAGAAAGCAATATCGAAATTGCAAGCCGGCTGCAAGAAGCCGGTGCCGTTGTGGTGTACGGCATTGTCGGCCACAAAACGCACGCCAAAATGATGTTGGTGGTACGTCGTGAAGGCGCCAAACTCAGGCGCTATGTGCATCTTGGAACCGGCAACTATCATGCGGGTAATGCGCGCCTGTATTCCGATTACAGCTTGCTTACCTGTAATGAAGAACTGGCCGAAGATGTTCACAAGATCTTCCAGGAACTCACCGGAATGGGCCGACCTGCTACCTTGAAGCATCTGTATCACTCGCCTTTTACCCTGCAGCAGGAGTTGCTGGTTCAGAATATCCAGCAGGAATGCAATAATGCGCAAAATGGCCTGCCAGCCAAAATCATCTTCAAATGCAACTCACTGACCGATCAGAAAACCATCCAGGAGCTGTATAAGGCTTCACAGGCCGGGGTAGAAATTAAACTGATTGTGCGCGGCATGTGCTGCTTGCGCCCGGGCATTCCCGGGGTTTCGGAAAACATCGAGGTGCGCTCGGTAGTGGGGCGTTTTCTGGAACACACCCGCGTGTATTACTTTCACAATAACGGTGACTATTCTATTTATTGCGCCAGTGCCGATTTAATGGAGCGGAACCTCTATCGCCGAGTTGAAATAGCCTTCCCGATCATTGATCCGAAACTACGAAAAAGAGCCTACCGGCAAGGCCTGGAAATCTACTTGCAAGACAACTACCAGGCCTGGATTATGAATTCCGACGGCAGTTACACTCGCCTATCCCCGGGTGAAGGTGAAGAGCGGCGGTCCGCGCAGGCTTACCTGGTGGAAAAGTTGAGTTAAGCGCACAATGACAAACGGCGTCGCCTCTACTTCAGGCAAGGTTATCTTCAGCTCTTGATGTAACCTTGCTCAAAGCTAGGCAAATCATCTTTCATCTCAAACCAATTGGCTTTGTCCCTCGTATAAAAATGACACTGCGCACGGGTTTTCAATTCGCCATTCAGAGTACCCGCCCGGACTCTCACCACACCGGGTAATTTCGCTGTTTTGCTCATCACCGGTGAGCCACAGACCCTACAAAAAACTCTTTGCTTTCCAGGTGAAGATTCGTAGGAAGTCAGCAACACACTGCCACTCAGCAGTTTAAAACGGTCTTCCTGCACCGGAATATTGGTGGCAATCGCCGTGCCCTGAGCCTTCCTGCACTGCGTACAGTGACAAATCTGGATGGGCTCCAGCTCACCTACAATCTCAAAACTCACACCACCACAAAGGCAACTTCCCGTGTACATATTTAACTTCCTTCGATTACTTTCAAGTCCGGGATTTTATCAAGGCACACCGTTTTGTAAAGTGCTTCGATTTTTTTCGTTACATTGACCATATCAAACTGCTCACTTTCCATTTTCGCACTTCTAGTAAGCCGTTGGCGTAATTCCGGGTCACCCAGCAACTTCACGATCGCATCAGCCATAGCAGGACTATCTTTAATCGGAACGATCAACCCATTTTCGTCGTTGCGGATGAATTCTGTGGGTCCACCACAGTCGGTTGTAATGAGTGCACAGCCGGAAGCCATCGCTTCGAGTGCAGCCAACGAGGCAGTCTCACGAAAAGAAGCGACGATGAAAATATTCAGCGCGCGATCAATGATCGCCACGTCATCCCGTATACCTAATAGTTGAATATTTTTAGTTAATCCGAGTGCTTTTATCTGTTTGGTTAACCGAGGCCGCTCTTCTCCTTCTCCGATTATGAGCAGTTTAGCCTGCGGAAATTGGGCTACTACCTTTTCCATCGCTTCAATGACGTATTTGTGGCCCTTGTTTTGCTCCAGCATCCCGACCACACCAATCAGCATCACATCGTCAGTAACCCCGATCTCGGTCCTGAATTCACTCGCCTGCGCTGACGTTGTCTTACCGAATCGATCCAGGGGTATACCATTGCGGATGATCGAAACCTTATTTTCCGGTATCTTTTTGCCTTCCACCAGAGTCTGCTTTGCCACCTCGGAAATCGCAATAGCATGATCCGTTTTATAGGCCAAAACGGATTCGATGAGCGTGATATAAAAAGGCAAATTCGGATCCGCCCAATGCTCATGTACGATTACCGCAGTACCGGTAATACCAGCAGCAATCCTGCCTAACGTGCAAGCGGCGTAACCAGACAAATGCAATAGGTCTATTTTAAGTCTTCGGATAATTCTGGTCACTTTCAGAAACGCCATGAAGTTAAACTTATGGCTGTTCATATAGATAACGGTGTGCCCTGACTTTCGAAACAAATGGTCCGCACCGGTATCCCCTCGCAAGGACACAACAGTGACATAAAAAATATTTTTATCTATATTTTCAAGCATCCATGAATAATATCGAGAAGGCCCGTTGATGGTCGCACCATGGAACACAAACTTATCGACTACGATCAAAATATTGATTTTTCGAGCGACTTCATTCATTAGCAAAGCCTCCTTACCTTGTCCTTGCAAAATCTTGAATATCCCTAGGGGATAACAGCCCGGAAACGTAGATTACCGGCACCATCAACGCACAATACAACAACACGCTTAACCACAAATTCAAACCAACGCCCGAAAACTCACAAATCAATAAAATAACGGCGCCGATAGTGATCGCTTTTAGTAAAGGCATCACAAAATCTCTGACCGGCAACTTATCGGCCAATAAAAAAAGCCCGATCATGAGCACCAACACCTCGCTCAGCACCGTGGTTGCCGCTGCGCCTTCTGCGCCCCAGATTGGTATGACAAAAGCGTTTAACACCAGATTGAATATTAGTCCGCCACAACTCAATTTCCACAGCAATTTTTGCCCGTCTATGGAAACCAGCAAATTGAGAAAATAGATGTTGGTAAATACGAAAAAGAAACCCAATGAAAGAATTTCGAATATCCCGATGGCATGCAAGTAAGCTTCGCCGAACACCCACTCAATTACCAGCGGCGCCAATATGAAACTGGCCCCGGATAGAAACACCGCCACAGCGACACAAATTTTTTGCAGGGTAATACTCAGGCGATTATGTGCAGATGAATCGGCCTGATACAGCCTTGAGAGATGCGGCAGCACTGCCTGACAAATCAGGTTCGGGAAAACAATCATGCCTTCAAGCAGGCGATATGCGGCGTTGTAATATCCAACCGCCTGCATGTCTTTCAGGTAGGACAACATTAACGTATCTCCATACCAATAAATTTCCTGCACGATAATAAACGCGCCAAACGGAATCGCAATTTTCTGCGTTTCTATTTGAAACCCGATATTCCATCCGAATTTAAAAGGATAAAGGTTTTGATGCACAAGCAAATACGAAAGCACCACATCCAGAAATTTAAACAGAAAATAACTGAGAGCAAATGCCGTTAGACCCCCACCAGCAAAAAGAGTTGCAGAACAGACCACCAGCAAACCGATGTTGTGAAAGATCTGTGCGCTGGAAGAAAAACCAAATCGCTCGTTAGCCTGAAACAAACCCAGCACCAGCAACTTGAATGACTTCATTATCGAACCGGCCACGATTAACAATATGCACATCAACGCAGTGGACGTGTCTGCACTAAAATAGGCTATCAGCCAGGCCAAGCCGACACCCAGAATTGCACCTGCAATTTTGAAGGTAGTGATATTGTGCAAATAGATTGCACCCAGCTCAGGCTGTCTCGCCACCGTTCGCTTGATCAGCTCTGTGGTACCCATATCCGACAACAAAGCCAGCGTAGCACCCAGTGCCATCGAATACGTCACCAGACCAAAATCCTGCACCGGCAACAATCTACCAGTAACCAGCAACAAGCCCAACAAGAGCAAATTACTGCCGTTGGCTGCAAATGAAAATAGGGTATTCCGAACAAGATTAACGCCGGTTTTTTGCGGATGCTCAGACATGCGCGGCCTAATACATCCCGGTTCTTTTCTTCACGATATTTAAGTATTTTTTTGCCAGGATTTGCAACAATGATTGGCGCCCCTCACCCGGTAACGCAAATAAATACTCGTCATTCATCCGCCGCACGTAAAACGGATCATCACCCACCGTATTGACGGTCGTATTGTTCAGGATACCCCAATGGCAAGCGCGATAATCTGCCAGTTTAGCTGCCTCAACCGCAATAGCGTCGCCCTGATACCAGGGCAGACAGATTTGATCCACTTTGTTCTCCAGGTTTTGCTCTATTATCCGTTTCGACATCGTCAGATCCTGGACCAGCTCTTCCAGCCGCTGGTGGTAGCTGACGATCGTGCCTTTCTCACTTTCCTGTTCCGCTATATTGGTATAGACGCGCATCAACTCTTTACGCCAGTCGGCCGACTGAAAAAAGTGCTTGCCGCCTCGCTCCGTAACGTAGGCCCGACAGGCGGCACTGACCTGGTGATTCGGTATGAAGCGGCGGCGCGCAGCAAAGGATGCGCGGAAAGGATAAATCGGCTCACCGTAGCAGCGGGCATCCAGATCCCATTCCGCGACCTCGTTCGCACCCAGATTGATCAACGGGTTAAAATCACTGAACATAAATGAGGGGTAACGATCGGGATTAACGAAGTCCACGACCTCACTATCGATATACACCGAATGATGCATTCTGGAATGAGACTGAAACTCCAACGTTCCCGCACGACTCATGCGCTTTATTTCGGCCCAGTTACACAACGGTGCCTTCACCTCTCGCCCCAGTATTTCATCCATCGAACGCGTTCCGGCCCACACGTCTTCCAGGGTCGCGCCAACCCCATCGCCTTGTTCCATTGCATCGGATATTGCAAACGCAACTCCTTGAAGCCCGTATTTCTTCAACAACGGGTGCGCCACCGCCCAAAGCGAACCCCAACAATCATCGAAGGTCAGCAAAACCGCCTTGGGGGGTAACCGCTTTACGCCGGTTAAACAAGAAAGAAACTCATCCCCACTCAGGGTTTTATAGTGATTTTGAGCCAGGTGTTTAAGCTGCGCCTCAAAGCTCACCGGTTCCAATCGATGAAAAGTAAAAACCGGAATCTGATCAGCGCCGGGCAGGGTCAGTTTTCGATAAACAAAGCCGGGGTAGCCGCCACTCGCCAGGGCAGTCAGATCGTCCAGATTTTTCCGCAGCGTTTTGCTTGCGATGTATTTTATTTTTTTCAGATCCATTTTTATTCGTATAAACCACCTGGAAGAGAAGCCTAAAATTCAACCAAAAGAGGTCGAGTATTATACGGCCAGTCCCGGTTAAACCGCATAGGCCACTCACTGATTATTTGTGATTTTTTGTGATGATCCCACCGGTCACAGATCATGCCTGCGCGGTTTTCAGCACCGACGCCAATGCGACTGCCCCGCCAACAACCCTATTTTTACGTTCTTCAGACACTCAAGACCCGGCCAATGTTCAATCCGTGTCACCGCGTAGCCTACGGATTCCCATTTCGATAAAGCGGTCGATTCAGTGGTATCATTCCTTAACGGTCGGCAATGCCACTACAATTTACTTTCCTAAGTGTAGAACACGGATTTTTAGAAATGCAGTATTTACCCCTAAACTACATCGAGCCCGTTTTTCGCCCCCCTTCGGAAGCCCATTCCCTGATTCTGCAGGTCACTAACGGTTGCTCTCACAATCAGTGCACATTTTGTGAAATGTACACTGAAGACCAGAAAAAATTCCGCCCCAAATCCGAAGCCGACATCAAGGCAGAGATCCACAAGGTCGCCAGGCTTTCCGTGCGTAAAATCTTTCTGGCTGACGGCGATGCCATGGTGCTTTCCAGTCGCAGACTGACCACTATCCTGAACACAATTCGCGAATGCATGCCGCAGGTCATCCGGGTATCCGCTTATTGCCTTCCCAGCAACATCAAACACAAATCCGTTGAAGAGTTGATCGCATTAAGAGAATCGGGCTTGGGTATGGTTTATGTGGGTTGCGAGTCGGGAGACAACGAAGTCCTGTCCCTTGTAAAAAAAGGTGAAACATTCGATTCATCCAGAGAGGCTCTGGTTAAATTGAAACGAGCCGGTATAAAGACTTCGGTCATGATTCTGAATGGTTTGGGTGGACGAGTCTATTCGGAACAACATGCACTGAATTCGGCACGCCTAATGAATGACGCGCAACCGGATTACCTGTCTACTCTGGTTGTGTCTTTTCCTCAGGGTGAAGAACGATTTCGCGGCGGTTTTAATGGACAATTTGAGCCCTTGGACACGATGGGACTATTCCGGGAAATGCGCACACTGATTGGACAGCTTGAGCTTGAAAAGACCATTTTCCGTTCTGATCACGCATCGAACTATCTCGTACTCAAAGGCGTTCTTGGAAAGGACAAACAACGATTGCTGGACATGGTTGATACTGCGATTCACCAACCCGGCAGAATCCCGTTACGGCCGGACTGGATGCGGGGATTGTAATCCAGGGTATAGACTGATTTCGTCAGATCCGGGCGCATCCTTAGCCGGAAAAACTACGAACTACGCGAATCCCGGATGTACATGGCCGCCCCATCGTTTCTCATATCTATATCAAATAGTTCGGTTGCCCGGATCAGATCGCCTAATTTCTTATAACCATAATTGACAGCCGAAAACGAACTGTTATTGGAAATATAATGTCCGACTCTACTCATGTGAGCCCAGCCATCGTCTTCCGCTGTTTGTTCCACTGCCACCCGGAGTAATCGCACCAACGACGTATCGCCCCGCAGAGCCTTGCGGTTTTTCTTTTGTGAAACCGGTGTCTTACCGACACTGTCCTCATCTTCTATCAAGTTCTCTGTATAGATAAAAACGGAACAGGCATCGACAAAGGGCTGCGGTGTCTTCTTTTCGCCGAACCCGTACACCGGAAACCCACTTTCCAGAATCCTCATTACCAACGGGGTAAAGTCACTATCACTGGTCATCAATGCAAAGGCTTCTACGTTCTTGCTGTACAACAGATCCATCGCATCGATGATCATCGCGGAATCAGTCGCATTCTTGCCTTTGGTATAAGCAAACTGCTGCATAGGCCGAATGGCATTGGGGTGCAGACGACCGATCCAGCCTGATAATGAAGTACTGTTCCAATCACCGTGCGCGTGCCGAACATTGACCATGCCGTACTTAGCAAGCTCCTCCAACACCCCTTCAATCGAATTATGACTGACATTATCGCAATCAATCAGCAAGGCTATCCGGTTTTGCTCAGGCACCATTTTCTCCCTAATTCTTTTGTGGCTGCGGTGACATCCACAGCGAAAACATCAACCTACCATGTATCCTGCCAACTCGATAGACCAAGGCTATCGTTTTATTCATTATTTAATATTTCACCTATAATCTAATCTTGTTATATGGTTATTCACAAGGGCGACGCTGCAATCCCCCACTTAACACTACTTCGGGCAGCACAAATTAAACGACAACGATTACAATACAAGGAGAGAGTCATGGGCAGCAATAATAATGAAACCGCATCCCGGTGCCCGGTCATCCACGGTTCCCGTACCAAACTGGGTGACAAAAGCAGATCCAACCGAGACTGGTGGCCAAATCAGCTAAATCTTAAAATCCTGCACCAGAACGACACTAAAAGTAACCCGCTGGGCGTCGATTTCAACTACGCAGACCAGTTTAACAAGCTCAACCTTGCCGCAATCAAAAAAGATCTGCATGGGCTAATGACCGACTCCCAGGATTGGTGGCCTGCCGATTACGGACACTACGGGCCTTTCTTTATCCGTATGGCCTGGCACAGTGCAGGCACCTACCGTATCGGTGACGGCCGCGGTGGCGCGGGCAGTGGTACACAACGCTTCGCGCCGCTGGGCAGCTGGCCGGACAATGTCAATCTTGACAAGGCGCGCCGCCTTCTATGGCCGATCAAACAAAAATACGGCAATAAGATTTCCTGGGCAGACTTGTTTATCCTCACCGGCAACGTTGCGCTTGAATCCATGGGATTGAAAACCTTTGGCTTTGCTGGTGGACGGGTTGATGTTTGGGAACCGGAAGAAGACATCAACTGGGGCTCTGAATCGGTCTGGCTGGACGACGAACGCTATTCCGGCGACCGTAACCTGGAAAATCCGCTCGCTGCCGTACAAATGGGCCTCATTTACGTTAACCCGGAAGGGCCTAACGGCAATCCAGACCCGAAAGCCGCCGCCGTCGACATTCGCGAAACCTTCAAACGTATGGCAATGAACGATTATGAAACCGTCGCCCTAATCGCTGGTGGCCACACATTTGGTAAAGCGCATGGGGCCGGCGATGCAGCACAAGTGGGGCCCGATCCGGAAGCCGCTCCTATCGAATTACAGGGACTGGGTTGGAAAAACAGCATGGGCACGGGTTTCGGCGTTAACACCATCGGTGGCGGGCCCGAAGGCGCCTGGACCCCGACCCCGATACGCTGGGATAACAGTTTCTTTGACACATTGTTCGGTTACGAGTGGGAACTCACTAAAAGCCCTGCCGGCGCTCAACAATGGAAACCGAAAGGCGACGCGGGCAGAGACACTGTTCCCGATGCGCACGACCCATCCATAAGACACGCTCCGTTTATGGCCACTACCGATCTTGCACTGAGGGAAGATCCTGCTTATCTGAAAATATCAAAGCACTTCCATGAGAACCCAGCCGAACTGGCCGATGCCTTTTCACGCGCTTGGTATAAATTAACCCACCGCGACATGGGGCCTGTTTCCCGCTATCTGGGATCCGAAGTACCGAAAGAAGAGTTAATCTGGCAAGACCCGGTACCCCCTGTTACCCACAAACTGATTAACAAGCAAGATATCAAGGAGCTGAAAAACAAAATTCTGTCATCCGGACTGTCGGTATCCGACCTGGTCTTCACCGCCTGGGCGTCGGCTTCGACTTTCCGCGGCTCGGACATGCGGGGTGGCGCTAACGGCGCCCGCATCCGCCTGGCGCCACAGAAAGATTGGGCTGTGAACCAACCGAAGCGACTGTCAAAGATACTCAAAGCACTGGATGCCATTAAAAGCGACTTCAACAAGTCTCAATCCGGTAACAAAAAAGTCTCCCTGGCAGATTTAATCGTGCTTGGCGGCTGTGCAGCAATAGAAAAAGCGGCGCTGGATGCCGGGCAAAAAATCAAGGTTCCGTTTCAACCCGGCCGCACAGATGCGTCGCAAGAGCAAACCGACATTGAAGCGTTCGAACCACTTGAACCATGCGCTGATGGCTTCCGCAACTTCCAGAAAACCAAGTATGCGGTTTCTGCTGAAGAGCTGTTGGTCGACAAAGCTCAACTGTTGACGCTGACTGCACCTGAAATGACGGTCTTGGTGGGTGGACTGCGCGCACTTAACGCCAACACAAATAAAACCAAACACGGTGTACTCACCAAGAGGCCCGGCACGCTGAGCAACGACTTCTTTATGAATTTGCTGGACATGAGGACGGAGTGGAAACCCACGCCTGACAACGAAGAGGTCTTCGAGGGTATCGATCGCAAGTCAGGAAAAGTCAAGTGGACTGCGACCCGCGCCGACCTGATTTTCGGATCCAACTCACAGCTAAGAGCACTGGCTGAAGTCTATGGGCAAAGCGACTCACAGAAAAAATTCATTAATGACTTCGTGAAAGCCTGGGACAAAATCATGACAGCCGATCGTTTTGACCTGGTGTAAATTCAACTGAAAAAGGCGGTTGCGTTCCAAATCAGGAGGCAACCGTCTGATCCACTGTTAACACTAGGCACTCGCGCCCAAATCCTTCGGGCAGGTTCTATCTATAACCAGAAAAATGCAATCAATCACTAGCACGATCAAAAGCAGTATTAATCATTTCGAAACGAGTTTGTTGAGACTGTCTGAACTGAGGGTGAGTAAGTATATACAACTCATTATTCAGTAAACCCTCCACAACACGCTCCGCAATGAGTTCAACATCCACACCAGTCACCACCACTTCCTTACTCGCTTCACGGGACGGTTTCTGTTTTACCAGGTCATCAAAATAAACCGGGCCACCGTATTGCGGTTGCCGGTTGCGATAACTGTCGTAAATCCTGGTTTTTGCGAAGCCGGGGCACAGCACGGAGACTTCAATTCCGCTATGAGCCAGTTCGCTGCGCCAACTCTCACTCAAACTCACAACGGCTGCTTTGGTCGCACAGTAGGGGCTGGCAAACTCGACGCCTTGCAGCCCCGCCATTGAGGCCACATTCATAATATGCCCACCTTCACCATGGGATTTCATATGCGGTGCAAATACCTGGCACCCATATATCACACCCATTAAATTCACATCGATAATCCAGCGCCACTCTTGTTCCTCAATATTTTGCTGGCCGCCGATGACAGACACGCCTGCGTTGCTTAGCAAAAAATGAACCCGGTCAAATGCAGACAAGGTTGCATCCAGAGCGGCACCCCATTGCTCGCGCGCTGCCACATCCAGAACAACGCCGTCCACTGCAAAACCCTCACCCTTGAGCACTTCAACAGCTTGCTGCAATGTCTCAGCGTTGATATCCGCCAACATGACATTCATGCCTTGTTTAGCCAGCGCGCGGGCACTGTGAAACCCGATGCCATCAGCAGCGCCAGTGATGAACGCCGTTTTGCCCTCTAAATTCCGCATATTCGGTTTGCCTCAATTAAAACTATTCACCCGACAAAACCCGTACAATAGGCTCCGCCTGCTCTTCAGAAAACGGACCATAGCATAGCGAATTATTGGGCTCTAGCATTTGGCAGGAAGGGCAAAACATTGTCACAAACCGCCATCTGCGTGACGGAAAAATTGAAGAATGGGGGCTGGAACGAAATCTTATCTAACTGGTTTTTTGTTCCAAGACGGCTTTCAATCGAGGCAAGCTTTTTTGGGCGCGCTTGGTGATTTCAGACCGGATCAATGGAAGTAACAATGCACGAAATAGAATACCGTGATTGCGGCTATACATTTTCCACTCGAACCGAGACGACAAACCGCATTCGGTGATAGTGATTTCCATACGCGGCATAACAGGCGAAAAATCACCTTCGGTCACAAACAGGGTGGGCTTACGGGATTCAATCACTTGCAACTTTATTTGACGTGATCCACGTAACTGTATGTTTACGGTTTCCAGATAAGTTTTGCCTAACGTTCCATGCGCCTCATTGGCCACCGCCTCAATCGCTATCACGCCCTGGAACCATCGACCAAAATTTTCCATGTTGGAAACATAATCGAATATGAGCGCAGCAGGCCTGTCTATCGAAATAGTTTCTTTGGCTAACACATTCATTGATTGTCCCGGCGCTGAAAACGCAATGCCGCCGCCCTGTGCCGGGCGAAGGTCCGGCACAGGGTCGTCATATCGACTTGTTAGCTGCTCGCAGAGCGTCTAGCAATCCATTTTTAAGGGTTTTGAAAAGTAAGCAAACGGGATAGCGAAGGGGCCGACCAAGCCAGCCATAACCACCCAGAACTGTGGATTACGGTTTTTCGATTTGGCGATTTTATAACAAACTAAAGCGCTCGCAATCGTTGCAAATACAGTAACCAGCAGCATTCCCATACATTCCGTCCTCGACCCCATCAATACCGGGGTTCATATAGTTTTTGTTATGTTCGGACTCTCAATATAACCCAACATTATCGGCCGATCCAAGCACTAATCTGCGGACCTTTTCCGAAGCTTCCGGCGATCAAAATCAGGGCTCCACACCACCGTACAAACTGTTTTTGAATGCTGCTTTAAATTCAGATAGTTAGCCCCTTTCGCCCGGCGTAGGCGCGGCCCGGAGCACCTATTCAAATTCCAGGGTATGCCCGACTTTACTCCATGCATCCTGCTCCTGCTGCAGCTCTGCCAGCAGCAACGGCTGGCTTTGAATCCAGTCAGAGTCAAAATTGATGGTGACGCCATCCTTATTGGTTTTAACCCGGTAATCCGGCATCACCACATCCCGCCGCGACCGGTTAAATACCACCGCAAGACGCAACACCAGCATCAGACGTCTCACTTTCTCCTGCAGATGAGGAAGGATTGGCTCAAATGCAGTATCGCGAAACTTGCGCCGGTGCCCACCCACCAAAGCCGCTATAATCGCCTGGTCCTGATTGGTAAAACCCGGCAAATCAGAATACGTCAGAAGATAAGCGCCATGCTTATGGAAACCCGAGTGCGACACCATAAGTCCTATTTCATGGCTGAGCGCAGACCAGTTCAACCAATCACGGCAATATTCGCCGAAATCCCAGTCCACCTGCACCTGCCTGAATAATTCCAGTGCTGTTTTTTGTACGCGCTCGGCATGGGCTTCATCGACACCACAGCGTTTCATCAGGGAACGAATGGTGCGCACACGCACGTCTTCCGGCTCGTGCCGTCCCAGCATGTCATACAATATGCCTTCTCGCATCGCGCCTTCGGAAAACCGCAGTTTTTCCACCTTCAGTTGCTCAAAGATGCCAATCAGGATTGCCAGACCACTGGGAAGAACCACCCGGCGCTCGGCTTTGATACCGGGGATATCGATATCCGCAAGGGTATTAAAGCTGAGAATTTTGTCACGCAGCTTATACAAACCATCCAGCTCGATACCATCGGTATACCATGCATTCTCGATCAGCGCTGTTTTGATGGCTTTGACGGTGCCCGACGCGCCCACGGCACTAGACCAACCCAGATCCCGGTATTCTTTTTCGATACTGGATACTTCAACCCGGGTTTTCAGCACCGCTTTTTTGAAGCCCTGCTCGGTAATTTTGCCGTCGGGAAAATACCGCTCCCGATAGGAAACGCACCCCAAGTGCAAACTTTCGGTTAACAACGGTTCGAATTCGCGGCCAATAATAAATTCGGTCGAGCCGCCACCGATGTCAAACACCAGGCGATTCTCAATGCTGCTCGCCAGCGAATGGGACACCCCGAGATAGATCAGACGGGCCTCTTCGCGGCCCGCCACCACTTCCACCGGACATTGCAGGATCTGGCGCGCTTCACGCAGAAAAGCCTCACCATTACGGGCTTTACGCAGTGTGTTAGTGCCCACACAACGAATCCACTTCGGCTCGATCCCTTCCAGGCACTGGGCAAAACGGCGCAAACAATCCAGCCCCCGTTGAAAGGCATCATCATCCAGCACATTGTCCTCTCCCAACCCGGCAGCAAGCATCACCTTTTCCGCCAGTTTCTGGGTCGGGCGCACTTCTTCGGTGTCGGTTCGGGCAATCACCATGTGGAAACTGTTTGAGCCCATATCGATCGCCGCCATCTTCGGCGCATCGGCTACATCTGAGTCCGGTTGTTCAGTCAAAATTGGCTTTCCATCTTTAATTAGCTATAGTGCCAGCCCATAATATCGAGCCACACATGGGTGATTTGGCGTTAATTTTCGATAATAACACCATAACGTCATGACACCAGTAGGAATTCCCCGCACACCGAGATTGAATACTAGCCGATGCTAATTGTACAATCGGAACGATGCGCACATGATTAATGCCCTATACTATCCGCTTAACACAGGTAGTCTGTGGCACAACTGGAGAAATACATGAGCAAACTAGTAAATGTAACTGACAGCAACTTTGAAGCTGAGGTGTTGCAATCAGAAAACCCGGTGCTGGTGGACTACTGGGCCGAGTGGTGCGGACCCTGCAAGATGATCGCACCGATTCTGGAAGAGATCTCCGGCGAATATGACGGCAAACTTACCATTGCCAAGCTGAATATTGACGAAAACCCGGAAACCCCCCCCAAATACGGTATTCGGGGCATTCCGACCTTGATGTTGTTCAAAAATGGCAACGTTGAAGCGACAAAAGTTGGCGCTTTATCAAAATCGCAATTGACAGCGTTCCTAGACAGTAATATATAATTACCCAACCCCGACTCTGCGAGCCGGGGTTTCTTACTTCGATGTTGCGCCTTCAATCAAAACGTAATAAGCGCAACAACGGAGAGCAAATCAAACTGTCTCTTCGATTCCTCACCCCTCAGAACTTTTGAATTAGCATTATGTGAAGGATCGGGCGCGAAGTCGTTTGAAGCAATAACCTGGACGCTTTGGCTAGCGGATGCTAGATTACTTTTAGTGCCTCCCTAAGTCCTGGGAAGCATTTCCCGAATCTAAATATATTTAGGGTCTACGAACCAAAGAAGATCCATCCGAACAGGATCTCTGCCAATCGCTTCTCGCACCATTTTTACGACCCGTTTAGACAGGAAGCTCTACTCGTTCGCTAACAGCCTTTTGGTTGTAGCTCTCCATACCTTTAACGTTAACCTTCAAACATGACCCCCACGGAAATGAATCTCACCGAATTAAAAACAAAACCCATTGCTGAACTGATCGAAGTAGCGTCTTCTATGGGCCTGGACAACATGGCCCGGACGCGCAAACAAGACATCATCTTCAGTATTCTTAAACGACATGCCAAAAGCGGCGAAGATATCTTCGGTGACGGCGTTCTGGAAATTCTTCAGGACGGTTTTGGCTTCCTGCGTTCAGCCGAAGGCTCCTATTTAGCGGGCCCAGATGACATCTATGTGTCACCCAGCCAGATACGTCGTTTTAACCTACGCACCGGCGATAGTATTTCCGGTAAGATTCGCCCCCCCAAGGAAGGCGAGCGCTATTTTGCGCTATTGAAGGTCAATGAAATCAACCTGGATCGCCCGGAGCACGCGAAAAACAAGATCCTGTTTGAGAACCTGACACCGTTATTTCCGCAGCAACGCTTTCTGATGGAAGTCGGCAACGGCAGCACCGAAGACATCACTGCACGCACGATCGACCTGGTCGCTCCCATCGGTAAAGGTCAGCGTGGCTTGATTGTGTCGCCTCCGAAAGCCGGTAAAACCCTGATGCTGCAGAACATTGCACAGTCGCTAACGCGCAATAACCCGGAATGCCATTTAATTGTATTGCTGATCGACGAGCGCCCTGAAGAGGTGACCGAAATGCGGCGTACGGTACGTGGCGAAGTGGTCGCCAGCACTTTCGACGAACCGCCTTCGCGACACGTTCAAGTGGCAGAAATGGTATTGGAAAAGGCCAAACGCCTGGTTGAGCACAAACAGGATGTCGTTATTCTGCTGGATTCGATTACCCGCTTGGCTCGTGCATACAACACAGTCATCCCGTCTTCCGGCAAAGTACTGACTGGTGGGGTTGACGCCCACGCACTGGAAAGACCCAAGCGTTTCTTTGGGGCAGCACGAAATATTGAGGAAGGCGGCAGCCTGACCATACTGGCCACCGCGCTGGTGGACACCGGTTCGAAAATGGATGAAGTGATTTTCGAAGAGTTCAAAGGTACCGGTAATCAGGAATTACACCTGGACCGCCGTATTGCAGAAAAGCGTGTTTTCCCGGCCATTAATATCAACAAATCCGGAACTCGTCGCGAAGATCTGCTGACATCGGAAGACGAACTGAAAAAAATGTGGATACTACGCAAGATCCTTCATCCCATGGATGAGATCTCGGCTATGGAATTCCTGATCGACAAAATGCGTGACACCAAGACTAACGAAGAATTCTTCGACTCGATGAAACGCAAGTAAATCATGCTACCCGGATAAGGCCTGCCTCGTCATGGCTCATACTGTAACCTTTCTGCCCCGCCAGCTGAACCTGACTGTGGCAGAAGGTGAGTCAGTATTACAAGCGGCTTTGCGTCAGGGCTTCCGGATTCCCTGGGGTTGCAGCTCAGGGTCTTGCCGGGCATGCGAAGGACGCCTGAAATTCGGTCGTGTGCAGTTAAAACACTGCGCTGGCGAAGTTAGTGCTTCAGATAGTGCAGCGGATTCGATACTCTGCTGTCTGGCGTATCCGATTGAAGACATTCAAATAGAGGTGCACAAGGTGTTGGCTCCCGGACAGTTCCCCACACAAGAAATTACCGCTCAAATCACGCATATCAAGCAAATTAATCCGGACGTTAAAATTGTCCAGTTCAAGCTGCCTGCAGGCAAAAAGATTGAATATTCTGCTGGCCAGTACCTGGAAATCATCCTGGATTCGGATATCAGTGCTGCGTTCTCTATCGCAAATGCCCCCCGCGATGACCGCACTCTGGAACTGCATATTCGCGCCAGCCAGGACAGCGTCTCCTACCCATTGTTAAAACCGCAACTGAAGGAAGGCGAATTACTGCGCTTGCGGCTGCCTTTAGGGAATACCACCCTGCACCGCCTGGAACACGCCAAAACGCTCATTATGATCGCGGCCAGCACCGGCATCTCACAAATGATCGCTATGCTGCAGGCGCTGATTACTGCCGGTGATGAACGTCCCGTATTTGTGTATTGGGGCGCGCGCCTGGTGCGGGATTTATATCTACACGACGAGATGAAAACCCTGGTAATGCGACATCCTAATTGCCGCTACATCGCCATCGTATCAGACCAACCGGAATGGCCGGCGCGCAAAGGCCTGGTGCACCGAGCGGTACTGGATGATCGCAACGATTTCAAGGATACTGCGATTATTGTCGGTGGATCACCGGCTATGGTCTATGCCACCTACGATGACTTTATTGCCGCCGGTATAGACGCCGGCCAGATTATTTCAGATGTGTTTGATTATGCACCGCGTGAAGCGCAATAGTCAGGCCGCCCCACGCTGCAACACGATCGCTAATTCATCGCAGCTAGCGCTGAGCCGGGCCCAGGCAAGATCGATGGCATTATGATCATTGCTTTTTGCTGCCAGTTCGAGTTGCTCTGAATAATACTGAACCCGCATTCCGCCTAAGCTTGAGGCCGAGCCTTTCAGGGAGTGCGCTATATTGGCAATATCATTGAGTTGCCTGGTCACTACCGCCGCTTCTGCCCGCTGGCGGCGCTCGGGCAACATATCGAGGAATATTTTCACTAATTCAGCCAAACGTGACTCGGATTGGCGCACGCGTTTCAATAACGCGGCTCTATCCCATACCAACTTGTCCGAAACGGGCTCAGCCATGTCTTTGCCAAGGCCTTGCAGAACTTCCAGATCGGGCAGAATGACACCCGCTTTTGATGACTGGCTTCCATGTTCCAGCCAATACAACAACTTCAGCTCCAATGCCTGGGGATCAATGGGTTTTGTCAAATAATCGTTCATACCCACCTGCAAACAACGGTCTGAATCCCCCGCCATGGCATTGGCTGTCATGGCAATCACAACGACGTCTTTATTGGCGACGCCTGCGGCACCGGCACGAATCGCCTGGGTCGCAGTATACCCGTCCATAACCGGCATCTGGCAATCCATAAACACCAACTTGAACGGGTCCCTGATTTGGGCTTCAATAATCTCGAGAGCCTGCTGCCCGTCTTTTGCCCGGCTGATCTCCAAGCCAATATCACTGATCAAACCCTCTGCCACTTCGAGATTGACCTCGTTGTCGTCCACCAATAGGATTCGCGTTCCCGCATAGGGTTCGAAAGCAGCAAGATCAAGATGATGCTCGGTATCGTCCCTCTCAAATTGACCAATATTTTGCCCGCTAAAAAGCGCAGTGCTCAGTCGCCGGCCCAAATCCAACGGCGTTACCGGTTTATTAAGCCACTCAATCGGACATTGCACTGTTTTCAATGCCGGTCCTGCGCCCCCCTCCTTTGCCACCATAATGTTTGGCCTGGCCCCGGTCATCTGATCCAGAATGGTTAAATCCGCACTATCATCCAACAAGGATTGATCCAAGATAATGACATCGGGTGTGATAGCGCCCGCCACCACGTCCTTCAATAACGCATTTAATAACCCGGTGTAGACCTCTACCTTCGCCTTCCAAATTCGCAACTGCAAAGCCATTGTTTTCGCGGCTGTTGGGTTTGGATGGGCAATCATAATCAGGCGCTCACTCAATTCAAGGAAGGGGACTTCATTGCCGGCGCGCTCCGAGTCGCTAAGCCTGAAGTCAAAGCTGAAGGCGCTTCCGCTTCCTTTCTTGCTTACTACGGAAATATCACCCCCCATCAGCCGGCATAATTGCCGGGAGATGGATAACCCCAAACCTGTTCCACCGAAGCGGCGGGTAATGCTGCTGTCCTCCTGAGCGAAAGCATCAAACAGATAACGCTGCCCCTCCTCTGAAATGCCCACACCCGAATCCCTGACGCAGCCTTGTACCAATACCTCACCATTGCTCTGTTCCAGAGTTCTCATGGAAACATACACTTCCCCGTGCTCCGTAAACTTAATGGCGTTCACAATCAGGTTCGTCAGGATCTGACGTATGCGGTGAGAATCACCAACCAAATAGCGGTGTTTAATTTCAGCCACATCGAGTATGTATTCCAGCTTTTTATCCTGCGCTTTTATCGCCATTGTAAGGGCCAGGTCACACATCAAACGCAGTAAATCGAATTCCTCTTGCTCTATATCGAGTTTGCCTGCCTCGATTTTTGAAACATCCAGAATATCGTTGATCAACGCCGATAATATCACACTGCTATTCTCGGCCATTTTAAGATAATGAAGTTGCTGCTCGCTTAAACCACCCCGTCGCAGTAGCCGCAACATACCCGCCACGCCATTCAACGGAGTGCGTATTTCGTGACTGATGTTGGCAACGAATTCGCTTTTGGATTTACTCGCCGACAGCGCTTCGTTTCGGGCCAGTTCAAGCTCACGTGTGCGTTCAGCCACCTGCCTTTCGAGTGATGCATTCATATTCTGAAGCTTCGCTTCAATATCCACTTGATCGGTAATATCACGGATTATCGCCGCGACACCGGGGATGGAATTCTTTGTTCCGGTAATCGGAGAAAGGGTGACCGAAACAGGAAATACACTTCCGTTCCGCCGTTTGGCCTCAATTTTGAACGCAACGACCAGCTGACCGTTCAGCACTTTATTCATGGTCTCCTGCAGTGATGCGGCGGATTCACGAGTCACGAACAACTCGAATACACTACTGCCGATTGCCGCTCGCCTGCTGACACCAAACATATCCTGGGCAGTGTCATTCCAGCTGGTTACAACGGCACTTTTATCCATACCGACGATGGCGTCACTCGAGCCGCTGACGATGGCTTCATACTGGGATAGGGTGTCACTCAAATCAATTTTTTGACTGATATAGTGCTGGTAAGCCGCTATCAAAAAAATTGCCAGAATCAACACTATCCCCGATATAAGCCACAACTTGTTGCGCTGGCTGATCGCTATTTCATTGACGTCGGCAGCCAGCATTCCGATGATCAGCTTCAAATGGCGGCCAGATTCAGCACCGGACAGCTGAATTTCGGAATCCAGAAAATAGAGTGCCTGCGCTGTTTCTATTTCGTTGGCTTGCTTTAATTTTTCGTTGATGCCATTTGAGGCCTGCTCCTGGAAGGTGCCCTCCCAGCTTGGTGCATCGCCAAATTCGAAAGAAAAATTGTTACGTGCGTTAGGATGCAGTATGAAGTTATCTTTGGTATTCAATAAATACAGAACGTATTCTTCATGTAAATTTTGCTCCAGCGGATCGAGCAGAAACTTGGCATCCACATTAATTATAATCAAACCGAAAAACTGGAACTCCCCGTCATACACCGGCATCCCCACTCGGTAAGTGGGTCGATAAGGGTATTCCAATTTACCGTGTTCTTTGTTCAGGTTTAAATCAGAAACGTACACTTCGCCCGGTGGCAGCTTTCGGATCATCTGGAAATACTCCTGATCACCCTTCGACTGCAATAACGCATCCGGCGCCGCTGAGATTTTGCTGTGACGCCGCTCCACCCGGATGAGCTCTTTGCCGGAGTCCGCTTCGCCAATATAGCGTATTTGATAAATTTCAGGATTGTTTTCGAGAAAGCCAATGTATATGGTTTTGAGACGGGATTTCCAGCGCTCGGTGGGGGTTGAGTCTAATGGGTCTATGCCGCCATTTTGCGCTGCACGAACCAGCCCGCTAACGGGCGGCGTACTGAATAGAAAGCGCACCTTTAAGGCGCTCGATTCGATACTGTTCTGGATCATATTGTGGCGCACCACCAATTGATCTCTCAGCTGGTCGCCTGTGGTTTTGAGAATACCGCGCTGGACACTTTGACTCTCATAAACCAGCAAACCGCTACCCACTATCAATATGGCGATCACAGCGATAATAAAAAACCGGGTGTCAGATTGTTTATTCATAACATTATTGCCGCCCTTCAATGAGCTGATGTGGGCTAAAGCGCTTTAATCTCATTCCGCTGTCTCCGTTTAAGGCCGGCAATCCAGCGAGAGAGTGTTCTGCCGGTACGCTTTCTGAAACATTTAATCCTTCTCCGCACCACTTGCTTTTAGAATGGTCAGGCTTTTCGAATACAGCTTAAATCCATCCCGACCTTCTTGCTTGGCATTGTACATAGCAATGTCCGCGTTCTTTATCAGAGCATCCATATCCATGCCGTGGACCGGTGCCACACTCAACCCCACGCTGGTGGTTACATTCAGCAGATGCTCTCCGATAGTCAAAGGAAGCCGTATTGCTTCCACCACTTTATTACAGATCATAACCGCATCATCAACACTGGAGAGGTCGGGTAGAATTATGACAAACTCGTCTCCACCCAAGCGAGAAACCGTATCCGATTCCCGCACCACAGAGCTCATCCTTTGCGCCATTGCTATTAACAATTCATCTCCCACTGCATGACCCAGGGAATCGTTTATCTGCTTAAACCGATCCAGATCCAGTAGCATTATGCCCACTTGCTTGCCAAACCGTTTGATTCGCTTTAGGGAAATGGACAGCCGATCCTGCAATAACGTACGATTGGGCAATCCGGTTAACTGATCATGGTGCGCAATGTGTTGAATTCGTTCATTAGCCCGTAGCTGCTCGGTAATATCATAAGCCACCAACAGATAACCGGTTACGACTTCATCCTCGGTACGCAAAAGAGTTACCGTTAAACTGACCGGGACCACAGAGCCGTCTTTACGGACGTAGCTCCATTTCTGGCTTTCGACTACACCTCTATTGGCTTTTTCCACCAGCACCGAAAAGCATGGCATAATATTTTCGGACAGTTCACTGGAAAGTTCCACCGCTCGGGTTTCAAGTTCGTCCTTCAAATGAAACTGAAGCGCGTTACCTTGGCCGACCAACTCGTCTTTGTTATATAGGAGCAATGCTTCCAGGGCAGGGCTGGCAGCCAGGATGCCGCCTTCAACATCGGTCGCGATAATACTGAATGGGGAATTATCTACGATCGACTGCGTTAACTCATGGGCCCGTGTGAGCGCAGCTTCCGCTTCTTTCCGATGACTAATGTCAACTATGGTGGCAAGCACCCTTGGCTCGTTGAAGGTCTCAATACCGCTGAGCGAGATTTCTACCGGAATCAGTTTTCCACCACGGCCTTTCAACTTCATCTCAAAATGGTTGTGGACCGACTGTGGCGACACGGCATTAAAATAGGATTGCATCAATGCCGGATAACCGGCGCGCGCATCCTCCATTAGCAACTTGTCCAAGCGGGCATTTAATAATTCGGGCTTTTCATATCCACACAGCGCGCAGGCTTTGTTGTTCGCTAACACGATCCGGCCTTCACTGTTCACCGCAATCATCGCAACCGGCGCCCATTCAATCGTACGCGACAATGCGAGCATCTGTTGTTTTTGGTGTGTCACATCGGTAAAGGTCAGCACAAATCCGGTATGATCTAAGCGAGTGGAGCGAATGTCATAGAGGCGTCCGTTATTGAGTTCAAACTCCGCCCGTTTTTGCTCTCCTTTTAGCAGTCGGACCAACAGATCGGCGATGGCCTTCGCATCTGACTCGCCGGATAACACCCCGTTGCCCTGTAATAAAGGGCCAAGACTCTCAATATCGGTTTGCAACTCGGCTATATCAGCTGGCACGCTGAAGGTATCTTTAAAGTGCTGGTTGCAGTACTGAAGTTGATATTCGGTATCCACAACAACGACGCCCTGAATCAGGGTATCCAGGGTAAGGTGGGACAGGTTTTTTTCTTCTTCTAGTTTTTCTGCAAGCAAATCCGCGCGACGTTGCAGCTCGAATTTGCCTAAAGCACGGATCAATATCGGGGCAATAATATCTAAGTAATTACTTTCCGCATCTTTGGTTATAAAGTCAGCCGCCCCGGCGTCCAACGCAGCGAACGCCAAACTGACATCATTGGCGGCGGTCAGTATGACAATGGGGAGATTAATCCGGGCAGCATTGACTTCTTTGATGAGGGTGATGCCGTCCATATTCGGCATTCTATAGTCAGTCAGAATCATATCGAATTGACTGCGCTGCAAGACTCCCAATGCTTCATAGCCATTGGAAACATGGACGACCGCAAACGATTCATCTTCAAGCAGGGGCTTAATCAGCAACGCCTGAACCGGGTCGTCCTCGACGTACAATAACCTGCACCGAACTCTAATCTTATTAGGCAAAAACTCAGCCATAACTCCCTCTAATTATGATGATAAACAGGCAAGCGCACGCCTTAATCATCATTAAAAGATAGGACAAAAACCGAATTTTAGCGGCGTAAATTTGAATAGAACGGGTTATTCCTGGGTTATTTCAGGCTCTTTTGGCTGGATAGTGCCCGGTAGCGGCAAATCCGGTAAACGTTCTGCAATTAATTCCAGTCCGGCCTGAAAGTTTTCATTACTGGATTGGTGATTACCAAGGTGGCTCAACAACCGTCCCAGCTCACCATAGGCCTGGGCACTTTTGCGCGAACGCAGGCTTGCCTCGAAATATTCACGGGCCCGATCCCATTGGTTCAGCCGCAAACTGAGCCGCCCCATGGTCAACAGCAGCATGGGATTACTGGGGCGCTCCTTAAGCCAGTTTTCACACCAGAGCAATTGCTTCTGAACATCGCCCCCGGTAACCCGACCGTAGACCTCAACCAGACTATCGTCCCAGCTTTTCCGCAAAAGATCCGTGATAACACGCTCGGCATCCTCTCCGGCGTTAGCGACCATGAGCGCTTCTGCGTAAATTTTTACCAAACTGGCCTCATTGTGGAATTTTTTTGGTAAGTTATCCCACACGTCTTTCAGATTCTTACGTTTTTCCTCATCAGTACTACCACGAACCGCACGGCGCAATTTACCTTCATAGCACTTTTGTGCCAACTGACTAAAAGCGTCTTCACTCACAACCTTATGCTTTTTTAGCGCCGGTAATAATTCACGCAAGCTATCCCAGTCTTCCAACTCCACATACACCTTGGACAACATTTTAATCACGTACGCATAGCTCGGCGCTTTGGGCTCACGTGACAGCTTCATTAGCGTAGCAAGGCACTCTTCCCAATGTTCGGTTTGGTACTGCAACCGTGCTTTGGTGAGACTCACGGCATCATCGGCGCCTTTGGTGCTTTCGTGGGCCAGGCGCAGATAATTATCACGGCCTTCTGTTTTGCCCTGCTCATGGGCAGCCTGAGCTGCCGTCAGATAGTTTATTAATGGTACTTCGTTGCTTTTTGCCGCTTTTGCCAACTGCTTTTCCGCATTCGCCCAATCGCCCTGCGCCAAAGCGATCAGACCGTTGGTCGTGCGCCGATTGGCATTACGCTGGCTGCGCTTGGCATCAAACAACCACCGCAGCAGCGACCAGGTCCAATACACCACATAACACAGCAAAAGAATGCACAGCACCCCCACCAGTAAACTGGTTTCAAAGGTGTGACGGCCATGGGCCAGCAGCAAATACCCGGGATCTTTTGCAACCGCTTTAAAAAACAAAGCACCGATTAAACTGCCCATCACCAGAAACATGATGGTAGAGGGCTTTAATTTGATGAGATTAAGAAGGCCGGTCACTGAGTTTCCTCCTGCTTCGCTTCCGGTTGCTTCACTTTAGTCTGTGTTTTCGTTTTCTTGTCATTCTCCCGGTGCAAACTCATGGCCTGCTGTTCCCGGAGCAGTTTCTCTTTAGACCAGAACTCGCGAAACACCTGAACCGCTCTCAAGGAGCTTTCGATGGAAGGCACTTTCGGCGCTAATTGCACTTTGAGCAGATCATTCACCTCGGTGACGAATAGTTTGCTCTCGCCACTTTGCTGATGAATAAACAATTGAGCCCGCTGCTTTGCGCCCAGCAAACTCAAGTGATAGGCCTCGTTGTCCCCGCTCAAGAGGGCTAACTGAGCCTGCTGCAATAACAGAATTACGCTTTGCACCAAAAATTCCCGGTCTGCAGTGAGTACTGCAGGGCGGCCTTTTTCGTGTTTCTGGTAATTAAAGAGCGATTTAAGAAAGTGATCAAACCGATAAACGAACAGCGCCATGCCATCATCCGGGATCGCTTCACTGGGTGTTTGCACTGAGCCTTGCTTCAGATCGTAGGAGGGAATCCCCAGCTTGTCGACCCGCTCGGTTAAGGAACTGATCCGAATAAACACGCCATCAACATCGACATTGCTGGCGGATGCCTCTTTCAGTTTGTGAATGTCTTTAAGCAAAGCTTCGCGCAGCCGCCGTGCGGTAGGCTCCTGCATAGCACGCACGATACCGTCTGCTTCGGTCAATAATGCCAGGGCCCCACGGGTGTCCCCCAACAAAGACAAACGCTGCTCGGCGACCGTAACAAAGTGCTCTACTTCCCGGAGCATCCAGTCAATCCGGTTAGTACCGGTGATCGAGGTTATGTTTTCTTCCAGCGTCGACATGCGCGCTTCCAACACTTCCCGGTTTTCATTGGCAGATCGGATCGCCCGTCGCTCCTGGGACCGTTGTCGCGTAATTTCGTCAATCTGTTTTTGTATCTGCTCCAGATGGGTGGTACGCCCCTGCAGCTCGCGGGTTATTTCGTTCCGCTCTTCTAGCGCTACATTACGTTCCAGTTGCTGCTGATAAAACAAATAGCCCACAACCCCCGCTGCGGCTAATGACAGCAACAAAGAAAATAATAAAACCAACCTGGCAGCCCAGGTGAGTTTGGCTTTTGCCGGTTTCGCGTTGGTTTTGGCTTTTCCGGAGGGCGGCGCGCTTGCTGCCACCGGATCCGGGTTGGCAGCGGTCCCGGTGTTCGCTATTGGCGTTTGATCAGATTGGTTATCTGAGGTGTGATTTCCGCCGTTTTTCTTGTCTGTCATTCGGCATCCTAGTCGGCTTGCAGTTGTTCGATAGAGTTGATTACATCCCGGAGCGCCGGGCTTGCAGATTGAATTACGTGCTTAAAACCCAGTCCCGTTGCGAACTGAGCCAATCGCCCACTTATTACAATGAGCGGGTTGTGCAGCAATAATGTCTGTTGCGCTCCCATCAAAGTCATGAGATTACGTAATCCATCACCACTTGTCACGGTTAGAATGACGGTTTCACCCTGTATCAAGCGCCGTTGCAAAGGCCGCGCATCGACGTCCGGTAAAACCCGGCGGTACAATTCCAGGTACTCCACCTTTGCGCCCCGCTGCTGGAGTGTTTGCGCCAGAGTCTCACGGCCACCCTCTCCGCGCAGAATCAGCACCCTGCGATCGACCAGTTGTTGCAGTTCGGACCAATCCAACAGGGTTTCGCTGGTCGCCCCCTGTTGCGCTACCTTCGGGTTCACCTGCCAACGCCTCATTTCCTCGCCGGTAGCCGGCCCTACGGCCATCCACCGTTGCTGCACCGGCCATTGCGGCCAATAATCAGCAAGTGCCGATAGCCCGAGCGCGGCCGCATTGGCAGAAACACAGATAACAAAATCGTAGCGATCCAGTTCCATTATCAGGCTGCGTTGTGCCGGATCGAGTTGAAGGGGCTCAATTTCCAAGGTGGGAAGTACGATGACATCAGCGCCTGCGCCCGCAAGGCACCGGGTAAGCTCGCCGGCTTGCTCCGCAGGCCGGGTAACGAGCACCGTCTTCCCCTGCAGCGGGGTGCTCATAGGTGACCGCATTGCATTATGCGCCCTGCTCATAAAGTCGTTGCAGAATTTGGTCCGCGCCCTGAGATAACAGTTCGTCAGCCAGCTCATATCCCAGCGCTTCTGCCTGTTCCCGGTGGCCACGGACCTCATGGCAAATCAAACGGGAGCCGTCCGGTTCACCCACCAGGCCACGCAACCAAAGTTGATCACCCTCCAGTTCCGCATAGCCGGCAATAGGCACCTGACAACCGCCCTGCAGGCGGGTATTCATGCCTCGCTCCGCCATCACCCGGCAGTGGGTATCCGCATCACTCAACACCGTTAACAGGGATAGGGTGTCGTCATCCTGCAGGCGACATTCAATACCAATGGCACCCTGGCCCACGGCAGGCAGACTTTCCTCCGGGGACATCGCTCGCCGGATGCGCGCCTCAAACCCCAACCGACGCAATCCGGCTGCTGCCAGAATAATGGCATCGAATTGACCGTCGTCCAGCTTTGCTAAACGGGAGTTCACGTTACCGCGCAGATCGACAATTTTCAGATCGGGCCGGCGCGCTTTGATCTGCGCCTGACGGCGCAAACTGCAGGTACCGAGGATGGCGCCCTGAGGCAGGTCTTCAATGCCATCGTATTGATTAGAAACAAAGGCATCACGGGGATCTTCACGTTCACAGATTACCGACAGCCCAAGCCCTTCCGGAAAGTCGACCGGCACGTCTTTCATGGAATGCACCGCGATATCCGCGCGGTTTTCCAGCATTGCCAGTTCCAGCTCTTTTACAAAGAGCCCCTTACCACCCACCTTGGCCAAAGGCGTATCCAGGATCACATCGCCGCTGGTTTTCATGGTAACCAGCTCGACCTTCAAATCCGGATAGAACTGCAACAACCGGGATTTCACTGACTCGGCCTGCCACAATGCCAACGGGCTTTGACGGGTCGCAATTCGCAGGAGTTTTGGGGTCATAAAAGGGTGCCTCTAAAATAAAGGCTGAACCCTATCACATCAGAACAGGGGATTCATCAAAGGCTTTGCAACAGCTTTTTAACCGACGAGGCGTGCCGGCGGCTTACCGCCAGCCGTTCTTCAACACCCTGAATCCGCAGATAAAACTGGTTGCCCTTGTGTTCCAGCGCTTCGATGTAACTGAGCGCAACCAGCGCATTGCGATGTACCCGTAAAAAGCGATCGCCGAACTCGGTTTCCAATTCCTTCAGCGTTTCATCCAGCAGGGTTTCCCCCTGGCTATGACGCACAGTGACGTATTTCTGGTCCGCCAGGAAATAACGAACATCGGCAACCGCAATCAGATCGATGCCCTTGCGGCTTCGCACACTGATATATTCACGTTCTTTGGCATTGGCTTGCTCTGGTTGAGCCACGCCGGTTTCACGTCTTACGGCCAGCATCTGGGCTTTATTCACTCGCCCCGCCTTGCTAAGGGCTTTTTCCAAATCTTCCTGACGCACCGGTTTCAGCAAATAATCAACCGCATTGACTTTAAACGCGGCAATCGCGTGTTCATCATAGGCAGTACAGAAAATAATGGCGGGCGGGCTGTCACTTTCCGACAGTCGCGACGCGGCCTGCAGGCCATCCATTCCCGGCATTCGAATATCCAGTAAAATAATATCCGGGTAAACAGAGGGCACCCGTTCCAACAGCTCCTGACCATTTTCAGCTTCACCGACGCACAAAGTAGCCGGGATACGCTCCAACATACGTCGCATACGGTCGCGAGCCAAAGGCTCATCATCACAAACTAATACTCGGATCATCTGACCTCACTTCTCCTCTTTATTGTTCATTATTGTCGCCGGGAGAGTCAGCAGGGCACATCAAATATTATTACCTTAGCACGATTAGAGCACGAAAATAGCGCATTGCGTCAACCTTTTAAGACCCGGTGTATACGGGCTATGGCGTCGCTTTGAGAGGATATGGATAGGAGAGCCGGGTGATATAACGGCCGCCTTCCGGATAGCCGGTAAGTTTGGCACGCTCTCCATAAAGCGCCGCCAAGCGATTACGGGTGTTCTCCAGCGCCATATGATTGCCCTCAGACGCTCCGGTGTGCAAACCGGGCTCAAACGGGTTAGTAATGGTGAGTTCAAACACGCCATGAGCATAGCCCGCGAAAATTTCCACCAGCCCCCCTTTGGGCACCGGCTGCACCCCATGAAGAAGGGCATTTTCCAGGAGCGGCTGCAAAGTTAATAAGGGGATATTAACCTGCTTAGGCACCGAGCGTATTTCCCAGCTCACTTGCAGGCGTTTGCCCAACCGCAGCTTTTCTATATTCAGATACTTTCTGCACAGCTCAAATTCCTCTTCAATCGGCACCTGATTACCCATATGGTTAAGGCTTGCCCGGAACAGCGCAGACAAATCCTCGACTACGGTTTCCGCCGTACGCGGGTCGGTTTCAATCAGGCTGGCCAGAATATTCATACTATTAAACAGGAAGTGCGGACGTATGCGGGACTGTAATGCCTGAATCCGGTGCAATAATTCCGACTGGCGCCGGGCAATCAACATGGCCTGCAGATAAAAATAACGGATCACCAACCCGCCCACGATGGCGGCGATCGCGACGTTGGTAAGCACCACAGCGGAGTAAAGCACGCTCACCGCCGATGCATCCGGCGGCGGAAAAAACACCCACTGGCTAATGACACTGACAACCCAGGTATTCACCGGGATCAACAAATAACTGATGGCCACGGCACGGGCGGGCCTTAACTTGCGCAGAAAATCACGCATCTGGCACAACAGCGCCGCACTGCTCAAGGCGACCCACTGAACGAACAGCGACACCAGCCCCAGCTTCATCCAGTCGTATTGCACCAGGCTGCTTTCGATCAGCACAATCACCACGGCAAATAATTCGGCGATCAGCACCAGAAAGAATACCGGCTGGCGAGCACACAGATCCGGTAAAAAGAAAGTTTCTTCCGGTTCATCTTGAGGTGGAGTCGGTTTTACCATGCTTACCCGGAACTGCTGTTATGTAATGCATTAAGGTTGGGTGATATAATTCGCGCACTTTTCAGTATAAGCCAAACCTAATTTATATCAGACCAAATTTCTCCGGGACCCTCCTATGTCAGAACAATCCAAAAATAAGCCCACTCAGAACAGTCAGTGGGGCGGCCGCTTCTCTGAAGCCACCGATGCTTTTGTACAGGAGTTCACCGCCTCTGTGGACTTTGATCAAATCATGGCGGACCAGGACATTAACGGTTCCATTGCCCACGCTACCATGTTGGCTCACGTGGGTGTGCTCACCGCAGCGGAGAAAGACACCATCATCGACGGCCTGGAAGCCATTCGGGAGGAGATCCACAACGGCGAGTTTGAGTGGTCTGTGGCGTTGGAAGACGTGCACATGAACATAGAAGCACGCCTCACGCAACGCATCGGCATCACCGGTAAAAAGCTGCATACGGGCCGTTCCCGCAACGATCAGGTAGCAACGGACATCCGCCTGTATCTGCGCGACGCGGTGGATCATATTCTGAGTGAAATCAAACGCCTGCAATCCGGCTTGATCGATCTTGCAGAGCGCGAAGCAGACACCATCATGCCCGGATTCACTCACCTGCAAACCGCTCAACCGGTCACATTCGGGCACCATATGCTGGCCTGGAACGAGATGCTGTTCCGCGACTATGAGCGCCTGCAGGACTGTCGCAAACGCATCAATCGCATGCCGCTGGGTAGCGCCGCCCTGGCGGGTACGACCTATCCCATCGACCGTGCCATGACGGCACAGTTATTAGGCTTTGACGGCATCTGCGAAAACTCTCTGGATGGCGTCAGTGACCGGGACTTTGCCATCGAGTTTTGTGCCGCCAGCTCGCTCATCATGACGCACCTGTCACGTTTTTCCGAAGAGCTGGTGCTGTGGGCCTCGGCGCAGTTCAATTTTGTTGATCTGCCGGATCGCTTCTGTACCGGTTCGTCCATCATGCCACAAAAGAAAAACCCCGACGTACCCGAGCTGGTACGCGGCAAAACCGGCCGTGTCACCGGCCACCTCATTTCATTGCTGACCCTGATGAAATCCCAATGTCTGGCCTATAACAAAGACAATCAGGAAGACAAAGAACCCCTGTTCGATACGGTGCAAACCATTTCGAACTGTCTGCGCGCCTACGCCGATATGATGCCGGCCATTGAAGTAAAAAAAGACAATATGCGCGACGCGGCCCGCCGTGGCTTTTCCACGGCCACGGATCTGGCGGATTACCTGGTAAAAAAAGGCGTCCCGTTCCGCGACTCCCACGAAATTGTCGGCAAAGCGGTGGCTTACGGGGTAGCCCAGGTTAAAGACCTGTCTGAAATGTCGCTTCAGGAATTACGTCAATTCAGTGACATGATTAGCGAAGATGTATTTGATGTTCTGACCCTGGAAGGCTCCGTAAATGCCCGGAACCACCTGGGCGGAACCGCGCCTTCTCAAGTAAGAGCGGCCGCCGGTCGTGCCCGTACCAAATTACAAAGTTAAAGTATTCGCTATCGGGTCTGAGCCGGTTTAAGCTCTGCACAAGGGTTGCAGAGCCAGGCATTTATGCTGTGATCCGTACCCAAAGTACAAATACCGGTATAAATGCCAAAAACTTTTACAATAACTGCTCAATCAAGTTATAGCGCGAAGACGCGGAATTCATTAATCTCGCCAACTTGCTATCTAACATCATACCCCTAAGCTATATTGGTTGCTGTTTGAACAAATCGCAGTCAACATAGCTTGCGTTCCAATACCGACCCGGATTTAAGGAGAAACACCCACTATGACATGGGAAGCGTGGTTTACCCTCGCCCTGTTGGCTGCTGTACTCATTACTTTAGTGGTTAGCGAAATCGCACCCTATATCATTATGATGGGTGCGCTCACCCTGCTCAGTGTTACGGGCGTACTGACCCCCCAGCAGGCGTTGGACGGCTTCAGCAACCCCGGTCTTATGACCGTGGCGGCGATGTTTATTATTGCGGCTGGCATGCAAAGTTCCGGTGCCTTAAACGGTGTTGTCGACAAACTGTTCGGACACCCTAAAAGCGCCCGTGGCGCCCTATTCCGCCTGTGCACACCGGTTCTGATTCTGAGTGCTTTTTTGAACAACACTCCGGTCGTGGCAACCATGATTCCGGCGGTTCGCAGTTGGGCCGAAAAGATCGATATTCCTGCTTCCAAATTATTGCTGCCGCTGAGCTACGCGTCCATCCTGGGAGGCACTATCACCCTGATAGGCACCAGCACCAACCTGATCGTCAGTAGCCAATTCGAGGAACTGACCGGCAAGCCCGGCTTTTCCCTGTTTTCCATCACGGCACTGGGCCTGCCGGTGGCTGTCATCGGATTGCTGATCATGGTTTTTGTTTTTCCGCGCTTGCTGCCCAGTTACGGCGCTACCAAAACCTTCGGTAAAGTCCGCGAGTTTACCCTGGATGTCTTTGTGGACCCCAACGGGCCCCTGGTTGGCAAATCGATTACCGATGCGGGCCTGCGAAACCTGAAACGGCTGTTTCTGGCGGAAATTGAACGCGATGGCAGCTTACTGGCGGCGGTATCACCGCACGTCAAACTGAACGGCGGTGATCGCCTGACGTTTGCCGGTGACACTGACGCATTATCTGATCTGCTCGCAATCCGCGGTATTTTACCGTCTCACCACCGGGATGAAGTGGTGGGCGCGAACCGTCCCGAACGCTACCTGGTAGAAGCCGTTCTGTCGCCCTACTCGGCGGTGCTGGGATTAAGCATTAAAGACAGCCAGTTTCGGGATCGGTATGGCGCGGTGGTATTGGCAGTGGCGCGTAACGGACAACGCTTGCACGGCAGCCTGGGTGCCATTCGCTTACGCGCCGGTGACACGCTGCTGCTGGAAGCGCGCCCCAACTTTGTACGACGTCAGGGTAACAGCCGCGATTTCCTTTTGGTCAACGACCTGGGGCGGGAATCCATCCGCCACGAAAAAGGCACTTTGGCCTGGGTAATTCTGTTGGCGGTGATCGGCAGTGCCGCGTTCGGTCTCACCTCCATCCTGAATGCATCCCTGATCGGTGCAGCCGCCATGATCGGCTTCCGCTGTTGCTCGTTAATGCAGGCCAACCGCAGCCTGGATATCCCGGTTCTGGTGACCATCGGGGCTTCATTCGCCATGGGTACAGCCTTATACGAAACCGGTGCCGCCAATGCGCTGGCCGATCTGGTAATTAAAATCAGCGGTGGAAACCCGGTACTGATGCTGATAGCGATCTACGTTTGCGTTTCAATGCTGACCGAATCCATTACCAACAACAGCGCGGCGATTCTGATGCTACCGGTGGTGTTACAGGTTACGGAACAGATGAACCTGAATCAGACGCCCTTCATACTGTGCATAATGATGGCGGCTTCCGCCAGCTTTGCGACCCCGCTGGGCTATCATACCAATCTGATGGTATTCGGTCCGGGGGGGTATAAATTCAAAGATTTCCTGAAAGTGGGGGTCCCCATGAACATTCTGATGGGTATCACCACCGTCACCATGGCCATTACCCTTTATCCCCTGAGCAATTAATCAGTACGCCACACCGAACGGGCCGACGCACTCACTCCGGCCCGTTCAGCCAAGCGATGGCTTTACTCTCGTCGTAAAATTTTCGGATATTATGTCCGGTGTTGCGCAGCACCGTTTCAACGAAATCATGACTGCGATCCATATGATGCACGAGCAATGCGGACCGCATCGATTTGTCGATATTGATTTCTTTGGAATCCTCGTGAGCAAAATAGAAATTTTCCGATACGCTATCAACGTTTTTCGCCCGCCGAAAGTCGAATAACACACGCTTCAGGTTTTTTTCATCGCAGTATTTCGTTACCGCAATTGCTATTTCCCTGGCCCCCTTCCGGTCGAAATCTTCATTGGCAGTGACGATAAAATACGGGCCACTAAGCACACTTTTAATGCTGAAAAACATGGAAATTCCTTGCATCAGAGACCAGGTCACCGCCCTGAATCCGATCAACTTAAAATTGACATGCAGTCTAATAGCGCAATGTATGCAAGGTTATTAAACTCAATCCTCTCTGCAGCAAAAGCCGCTCCCTTGAGTGTAGACAATCTATTGTTTCCGACAATATAGTTGGCATTCCCTTATCGTCGGCCCTAAAGCAGGGCAAGCTGACACTGAGTCTGCTGTTGCCCTGCCAGTCGATGCCTTTGAGCTGATTAGTACATTCGTGAGATCGTGACCTTTGCTACCGGGCCAGCCCACTGGTAAGCCGCCTGACTCAGCTCACCCTCCCCGTGTATACCCGGGCTGGGATACACATAGCCTTCTCCATCCTCATCCGGAGACAAACCTTCACCCCCACACGCAGGGCCGGGAATCGCACCGCACATCTCACTGTTGGGTTCACTGCCGGCATCGTAGGCATCGGCCAGATAACTGACGCTGCCAATATAGGGCAACACGACTTTATTCAGGCTAACAAAGGTGTCGTTGGTGGGCAGCAACATGGCTGCCAGACTGAAATAACCAAAACGGTTAAACCAGCCGGACGTATCGATTTCAAATGTAACGGTTTCGCCCGGCCCCAGTAGCCCTTCGGTTTGGGCAATTGAATGTACTGAGTCGTCACTTTCAAGCACGGACATCAGCGGGCCGGTGTCACCCGCTTCGGCAATATAAGCGATGCCTTCTGAAGCCGGTTCACCCAAGTTGAATAATTGCAGAGAGCGTTTATGAGTCGCCGCAAGAAACGGTGTAAAGCTGATGCCTTTGGTCAAATTGGTTACTGAAACCGTGAAGTGCATGGATTGACGATGCTTTGATTTAAGATTAGCGCGGGCATCGGATTGAGATTCTGCTTTGACGGGGGCTGCAACGGCGGCCGCAATAAAAACAGCCGCCAAAGAAAGTCCGGTTTTCATAATTTTGTTACCTCGATGTTGGATTATTTTTTTAATGCTCCTTCAGCCTAATTAGGCAACATCACACCGACATCACGAACTTATCACAACTTTGTCACGGACTTCCGAAATTCTCTCAACAGTAGCAGCGGACCACCGTTGCGGATTCTAATTTCCCTGCGCCAGATGAGTATTTAAATGAAACGTAAAACGAGTGCCACAGGATCGCTGCGAGTGAGCTTCCGTTTGGCTTTGATGATTGCTTTGCACGGTAATCTTGCTTAAATGCAAATCCAGTATCCGTTTTACAATAGCCAGACCTAACCCGGTGGACTTTAAATCTTCCTGGTCTTTATTCTGAGCATGGTAAAAACGGTCAAAAATATAAGGCAGGTCCGCCGGTGCAATACCGCTGCCATTATCGGATACCATAATACGCACTCCGTCCGGTTGTGACTGCTTTTCAATGGTAATCTGAATGGTTCCCTGTACCGGGGTATGGCGCAATGCATTTTCCAGCAGATTTTCCATCACCCGTTCCATTAAATGGATGTCCGCATAAACCTGCGCATTCTGCAGATCGCCCTCCAGCTCAAGCCGGATTTGCTTGCGCTCTGCCTTTAAACGGAAATCCTGCACGATATCCTGAATCAACTCAGCAATAGAAAATGTTTCCAAAACCGGTTGCACTGCATTACTGTCCAACTTGCTCAGCTCAAACAAGTCCGCGACTAAACGCTGCAAGCGCACACCATGATTGCGGGTAATCGTCAGATATTGTTGGCGAGTGTCCGCATCCAGTTGCGGGAACTTCAACTGCAAGGTTTCAATGTAGCCCAGCATACTGGTGAGCGGCGTCCTCAGATCGTGAGATATATTTGAGATCAACTCCCGCCGCATCGCGTCGGATTCCTGAATCTGTTTCATTTGTTGTGCAATCCGTTGCTGCATGGAATCAAACGCGCGGCTGAGCCGTTCAAGCTCGTCTTTGCGTCCGTGCAAATCCGGCTGCCGAACCGGCTCGACCGCAGAATTCCCCGATTCAAGACTGCTCTGGTAGAAGTGATCGGCTTTATCGGTCAATGCTTGCAGACGCCGGCTAAGACGGGCAAAAATCAGCAGCGCAGTAACCAAACCGAATGCAAGGCAGCCTACCAATGCCAGAGCACTTAAGCGAAATACCTGACTGCTAAAAACGCTGGACGCCAACTGCTCCTGCTTATGCCCTTCCAACACCACATAAACATAGCCTTCCAACCGATCACCCTGCCGCACTTCCGCTGCGCTGAACACCTTCTTTCTTTGGGAATTGCGCGGATCATCCCCCGCAATCGGAAAGCGGGCGTTGGCCGCAAGAAACTGTTTTACCGGTTTCAGATCCACTTTGCCTAGCACCAAAGAGCCGTCACCCAGGGCGTGACTGATAATCGTACCTTGGGGGTCGAGCAGATAAACTTCGATAGCAGGATTCACCACCATGGCGTGATGTGCCAACGTTTTTAGCGCATCAACATTGGCTACCCCTTTTGAAATCAACTGCAGCTCATTGGTCACATACATCGCCACGGAAGCGTTCAGGCGCTGCATTACCTCTTCTGAATACCGATCCATTGAACTACGGGTTAATGCCAGCACGGCGACGCCGATCAGGGCAAATAACACCACCAATGTCAAAGATAGTTTTACGTACAACCGGTTAAACATGGATACCCCGCCACAACAGATTATTGTCCGAACCGATAACCGACACCCCAAACCGTGAGAATATAGATCGGGTGCGCAGGGTCGGGTTCGATCTTGGAACGCAAACGATTGATATGGGAATTCACGGTATGTTCGTAACCGTCATGACCGTATCCCCAAACGCAATCCAATAATTGGGCACGACTGAATACCCGTCCGGGGTGACTGGCAAAGTGGAACAGCAAATCGAATTCCCGTGCTGTCAATTCCACTGCATCACCCTGTCGCCGGGCTTGTCTTTTATCCGCATCCAGCTCCAAATCCTGGTACCGGATTAGACGTTGTTGTGTGGTATCTTGCTGAACCTTCCGCATCGCTTCACAACGGCGGAAAATCGCTTTTACTCTCGCCACTAATTCCTGCACGCTAAACGGTTTGGTCAGGTAGTCGTCGGCGCCAATTTCCAGCCCTAATACCCGGTCCAGCTCTGACGATTTCGCGGTTAACATCAATATCGGCACATACGATTGCCGACTGCGCAGCTGTTTACAAATATCCAGGCCGTTCATCCCCGGCAGCCGCAAATCCAGCAAAATCAGATCCCAATCACGGGATTGCGCCAGCTTCAGCCCGTCCAGGCCATTATCAGCCAGCTCGACCTGATCACAGCATTCCAACAGGTGCAGGCGTATTAAGCGGGCGATATCCAGCTCATCCTCTATAACCAATACCGATTTGGTTTCCATTGTTTCATCCTGTGTAGGCCCGAAACCGGGGCTGAGAGAACCTTTTTACCTCAAACATGTCACAAAATCCTCACACAGCAGCAAACCACGCCCGGTTAGGTCCGACTTGTCATTTTGCACTGATCGTCGGATCATAGAGACTGTTATTTCAGGCCCACAAGAGTGCGTTCTCATGACTTATTACAGATTACTTATACTCAATATGATCGGTTTTACATTGTTGGCCAGCGGGTGCGCCACCTCACTGCGGGTCAGCACCGACTATGACGAGCAGTACTCATTTGAAAACAAGCGACAATACGCCCTAACACAACCGGACGACATAAAAACCACCCGCAACGACATCACGAAAGGCCGTATAGAGAAAGCGTTAAGAGCACAACTGAAGCTGCGTGGGTTTGTGGAAACAGACAAAGATAAAGCCGATATCTGGATCAGCTTTTTTGCGACCACAGAGGCGCAGCAGGATTATCGAACTTATAGTACCTATAACTCGTTCTACGGTTATGGCGGCTGTTATCGCTGTTTCTATGCGCCAATGATGATGAGCAGCACCGAAGTCGTGGAATACACCAAAGGCACATTGATGATTGATGTTATCGATCCCGCTACCAACACATTAAAATGGCGCGGCTCCACCAGCAGTAAAATCACCACCACCGCAGCCGACAGCATGACGGTAACGGAACGCACAGAGAAAGCGTCAGCAGCAGTCGCGGCTATCCTGGCAAATTACCCGCCCGGAGTCACGCCACCAACCGCCGAGGAAAACTAGACGGGTTGTCTTTAAAGCAAGCTGCTTACAGCATCTCTGTCAGCAGCACACCAATGCCCAGACGTTCAACCCGGTGATTATAATCAATCATGCTCTCACCGTAGCCATTGAAATACTGCACCAGCCCGCGTAAACGACCCCACAACGGAAAACTGGCATTTAATTCCACGGCACCGTAATTCGGTGAGTTCATATTATTACGCAACATCAACGAGAACTCGTATTCATTCTGCTCCCAGGTACCGGTCAACTCAAAGTAACCCATGTATTTATAAATGTCCGGATTATCATCCCCTGAGGCCTGCAATGGGTCCTCTTTCTCATCTTCGGGCAGGCGGTACCACGGTCTGAATTGAATCAGATAATTGTCTTTAGCGTAGATATAATTTAGAAACACCTTATTCCAACTGCGGCTCAGCAACTGGGTGCGGCCATTCGATTGGTGCTCAAGACCCACGGCTAAAAACGTATCGGCACCCGTAAAACTGGACGTTAACGGCGTTAAGTAAAAGAATTCGGGGTTGTAATTGGTCTCACGGAACGGCGCTGAAATATCGTCGTTGTATACCTGCCAGAAAGCGGTGAGGGTAAATGCAAAATAGATCGCATCCCCACTGAAAAACAGATCTTCATAATTTAGCGGTACTTTCAGGCTGACCTGTAATTTGGCTTCGGCATTATCAATTTCACCGAATTCCGATGCAGCGCTGTAGGCCTGCTGATTGGGTTCCTTCATATAGGTGTAGGGCAAAATGTAATTGCTGCGGTGTGGCGTGATGACAAACGGATTCCATTCTGTTCGCTGCTCCATCGCCATGCGCTTTTTCGCTTCAGACACGTCTGGTTGGGCCTCCTGCACGGCTTCCAGATGCTCGGCCTGATCCGGCTTATCGGCATTTTCCAGCGCCTCCACCTGCATCTGCTCGCACTCCGCCTTCATCTCCCCTACGGTCATTGTGGGAATAGCCGTCTTCAATTGCTCCTGCATACATTCTGCCAAAGGCTGAGCGTATGCCGTCCCCGTCAACGTGCTTATCACCACTGCCCAACCGAATTTGTTTAGTACCCGTAGCATTGTCCCACCTAAGCCGACTTGTCTTTGTGGTGCACACAATAGCCCAGCGTATTTGGCCTTTTCAAGCAAATTCGAAAACTCCCCCTATACTAATAAACATGACGCAACCAAAAGAAATTGCGCCGGATCTGCAGGAAGGTATAGACCGCAAGTTACTGAAACAATTAAGAGAACGCTTCTTAGAGGTCAATCACGGTCGTTTGGAGCGGATGCTGTCTACGCTGAGCGTGCGGCACCGTATGTTCCTGGAGTCACTGCCGCTACTACTACATATCAACCACCCATCATTACCGGGCTACGTTTCAGGTAGCACACCGAATGGTGTGTGCGGCTTCACCCCCAACAAAGCCAACCTGCGTGCCGCCAGCAGCATTTCCCGAAGTTTTGCCTACCGCAAACGCCCACTGCAGCAAGAACGAATTTTCAGTATCTTCTTAATGGGCAGCACCGGCACCGTTGCCCATTCGGATACCAGTGATATGGATATCTGGATCTGCTATGACCCGGCCTTAAGCCAGGGAGCCGTTGATGAGTTGCAGGACAAGTTACATGGCATTGAAGTCTGGGCTGACTCCATCGGCTTGGAAGTGCATTTCTTTTTGATGGATCCAATCAAGTTCCGCAACGGTGTGCGCAGCGATTTGTCCGGTGAAGACTGTGGCAGCGCCCAGCACTACCTGTTGCTGGATGAGTTTTATCGCACCAGCATCATGGTGGCCGGTCGCTATCCTTTATGGTGGATGATCCCGGCCTACGATGAAAACAGATACACAGAAATTGCCGACATGCTGCTTAGGAAGCGCTTTTTAAAGCCTGACGACTGTGTTGACTTCGGCGGTATCTCCGATTTTCCAGCTGGAGAGTTTATCGGCGCCGGTATGTGGCAACTGTATAAGGGCATTGATTCGCCTTATAAATCCGTTATCAAAATAGTGCTAACGGAAGTCTACGCCAGCGAATACCCCAATGTAGAAAGCCTGAGCATCGTCTATAAAAAGAAAGTGTATGCCGGCAACCTGGACCTGGATGAACTTGATCCTTATGTAATGCTGTACCGTAAAATCGAGAATTATTTGATCGAACGTAAGGAGCTACGGCGCCTTGAGCTGATCCGCCACTGTTTCTATTTCAAGGTCAATGAAAGTCTTAGCCGAACCCCCAATCAGGTTATGACCAATTGGCGACGTCAAGTGATGCTGCGCCTGGTGCGGGAGTGGGGCTGGAACGAGAATTACATTCAGCAACTGGATGATCGACGCTATTGGAAAGTAAACCGCGTCAGCATGGAACGCCAGGAGCTGGTACAGGAGCTAAACCACAGCTATCGCTTTCTCTCCAGTTTTGCGCGTGAAAATAACATCGAAGCCTTAATCAAACAGGAAGACATGAACATTCTGGGGCGGAAGCTGTACGCCGCATTCGAGCGCAAAGGAGGCAAAATCGAACTGGTTAACCCTGGTATTACAGCCAGCCTGGTAGAAGAACATTTATCGTTTCATTACGTGCGCGATGAAGAACATGGCATCAATAATTACTGGGCGGTGTTTTCAGGTTATCTCAAAGAGCGCGAAGCCCGTGGTCGCGAGCCAACCAAGAAAGGCCGTAGTATTATCGAATTAATCTCCTGGTGCTATTTCAATAAACTGCTGGATCAAACCACTCGCTTATCGGTAGAAGACAACGACACCGATATGACTGAGCACGAATTACAACAAACCGTACAATCTTTCTTTCAGATTCACGGTGAAACGCTGCCTTACGCACCGCAGCAAAATTTTGATCACTCCGCGTTTCCCACCAAAATCACCCTGTATATCAATGCCGGTATCGACCCGATGCGGCCCATGACCCTAAAAGGCATCCACCGCCTGTCGGATCAAAGTGACGCACTCAGTTACAGCGCCTTTCATCACAACCTGGCCATCACCGTCGATCAGGTGACTTTTAATAGCTGGGGTGAAATTATTTGCAGTCACTACTCCGGGGAAAACGCGCTCATCGATTGCCTGGTTCATTATATGCGCCAAATCCCCCCCGATGGTTCGATTCCGTTGCCGCGACTGGACGTTCGCTGCTACTGCCCCAGCCGCGCCAGCGCCATCGCACTGCGAGTGGAAGAATTATTTCGGGATATAATCTCATGCTATTACAGTGGCACCCGTAGCCTGGACACCCGTTACATTCTGGAAATCGAACAGTTTATTTATATGCTGCAGTTCCGCCGTAACACACCTTATGTGCGGGGAATGCGCAATTATAAAGACCTGATTGAAGCGCTGGGCGAGTCGCAACCCCAATACAGCCAAATCGTCGTGGACCGTAATGCCTTGGTGAAACACCCCTTGCGCATGGTGGCCAAGATGGGGGCGCCGGGCCGTATTCAAGCGTTCTATCAAAGCAATGGTGATCAGGCCGATATATTTATACACGACGAACTGGGGTCTATTTTCTTTACCCAGAAAAACTATTTTGATGAAAAAACCGTACTTAACCCGATTCGGCATTTTCTGGAAAACATACAACTCAGGCGCAGCACGCTGGACCGCAAGGACGACATCCCTTCACAAAAAGTGGCCTATTACTACATCTCCCGTAACCGTCGTGGCGATATGCAAACCAGGCGCAAAGAATTTAAAGCCCTGGAGCATGACGAGGAGCATCACAGTATTCAAGCCATTGCCCAGACCGGCACCTTTGGCGATGTGTTCTACACCATCTATTGTGACAACCAGGAATTCTCGCAACTGGAGTACGGTGATGCGTTGTTTGCCGCCGTGGCCGGTTACATCGCATCCCTGCGACGCAACCGTGAACAATACCCCTGCTACATCACTGACCTGGACCTCAGTCAGCTGGACTTACCCCAGGGCGAGCAACTGCAAACCGTTCAGTTTCTACAGCACAAAGAAAAGCTGGAAAGCGCAATCAACTCCGCCTTGCGACTGGCGTGAGTAAGGCCCTGCCGGCTTACTTCATTTGTCCGATCTGTTGTTTCGCTCGCTGTAACGCCGGACGCGAACTGATTTCACCGTACCAACGTTGAATATGCTGGTAAGGCCCGAGATCGACACTGGTGATCTCCGAGGTATTGAGCAGCGGAAAGGCAAAGGTATCAGCAATACTGAAACGGCTACCACCCAGGAAGGCTTTCTTTGCCAGAATGTCGTCGATCACCGGTAATTGTTTATCCAGCCACCCCTTGGCTTCGGCCAATACCGCCTGATCCGGTTGCTGTTTCATCATTGGCATTACGATTTCCTGCCAGAAGAATGCACCCAGCCATCGGCCTATGTGGGTTTGCATCAAATCCATAACCTGATCGATTTGCGCGGCTGCCACCGGGTCCTGAGAATACAATTGCTGACCACTGCAATTTGCCATATACCGGCAGATACTGGCACTCTCGATAAACGTATTACCGTTGTGCTCCAGGGCCGGAATCTTTCCCAATGGATGAATTGCCAGATAGTCCGGGTGCCGGTTTTCGCCTTTCGCCAGATCCACCGGGTGGAATTGGTATTCCAGGCCCAATTCCTCGGCAGTGAAAACCACTTTAAGCGGGTTAAAAGTGCCGAATCCGTATATGTTGTACATTGTCGTTCGCTCCATGTTTATCGCTGGCCAATGAAACCGTTACTTGCATTATACAAGCTGAATTGAAGGCTACTTCCATCGATTGCATTTTGCAAGTAATATGACGCCTTTCATCAATCGGGACGGCCCATGGCTTCAAAAAAAGAGCATAGAATGCGCTCCGAATGTCCGATCGCCTGTGGGTTGGATATCGTCGGCGATCACTGGACGCTGCTTATTGTGCGGGATTTGCTGATTTTCGGACGCCATGAATACAACGAGCTGCTGCAAGGGAACGAAGGCATCGCCAGCAATATACTCAGTGACCGTCTGCAGAAACTGCAGAATAATGACATCGTCCGCTCCATCCCCCATCCGCAGAACAAGCGCCGCAAGCTGTATTACCTCACCGGGCGCGGCAAGGATCTGATCGGGCTGATTATGGCAATCGGCGATTGGACCCAAAAGCATCTCGGCAAACCGGTGCGGCTGCCCGTCAGTCACCCGGCTGCCGCAAGCGCGAGCCCGGAACAATTTAAGGAGCGGGTGCTGCATACGCTGCAACAATGGGAAATTGAATACGGCATTCACTGACAGTCAAATCGTTTAAACCCGGCATTCGCGCCCGACCCCGGCGCTGGGTATAATGGCGCAAATTTTACCACTCACGGAACCCTGAAATGCTTAACTTCGCTACAAGGCTCGCACTACTGGCCTTCGGCATATGGTTGATTTCTGCATGTGGCCAAAAGGGGCCGCTGTACATGCCCAATAACCCGCCTCCGACAAAAGCTGAGAAGCTGTGCCCGACCTGTGCTGCGATACACGCTGATTCGAAAGCTGATGCGGCAGCAACCAACGATGAGAAGCCGGGTGATTCATCCGAAGTCCTGCACGACAGCCAGCAAGAATCCCGTGAGACAACGCCAGATGAGATCACTGAATGAGCCAATTTCACTACCAGAACCAAACGCTTTTCGCTGAACAGGTTGCCGTTAACCGCATCGCAGATGCCGTAGGCAGTCCTTGTTACGTCTATTCCAGGCAAGCCCTGGAAAACCACTGGCAGGCGTTCGACGAAGCCTTTGGCACGCATCCACACCTGATCTGCTACGCAGTCAAAGCTAACTCCAACCTAGCGGTGCTAAACGTGCTGGCGCAACAAGGCGCGGGCTTCGATATCGTATCTCAAGGAGAACTGGAGCGGGTACTCAAGGCGGGCGGCGATGCAGGCAAAGTGGTCTTTTCCGGAGTCGGAAAATTACCGGAAGAAATGCGCCGCGCGCTGCAAGTGGGGGTCTACTGCTTTAACGTGGAATCCGAAGCCGAACTGGAAACACTCAATGGGGTAGCGGGTGAGATGGGCAAAATCGCGCCGGTTTCCCTGCGCGTAAACCCGGATGTCGATGCTCAGACCCACCCCTATATTTCCACCGGCCTGAAAGAAAACAAATTCGGTATCGACATCGACCGCGCCATTACTGTATTCGAACGCGCGGCGGAATTACCCAACATTAAAGTCACCGGCATTGATTGCCATATCGGCTCTCAGCTCACCTCCGTGACCCCGTTTATGGATGCGCTGGACCGATTGCTGGATCGCATCGACGAACTCGGCGCCAAAGGCATTCAGCTGGAACATATGGATATCGGTGGTGGTCTCGGTGTGCGTTACCGCGATGAACAGCCGCCGACTCCCGGCGACTACGTCAGTGCTTTGCTGGAAAAACTGGGGTCGCGCAAGATCAAAATACTGATGGAACCAGGCCGGGCTATCGCTGCTAACGCCGGTATTATGCTCACCCGAGTGTTACTCCTGAAATCCACCGAGGCGAAACACTTTGCGGTGGTGGATGGGGCAATGAACGATCTGATCCGGCCTTCACTGTACAGTGCCTGGCAAAACATCATCCCGGTGACCCCCCGCGCAGGGCAAACACAATCCTACGATATTGTGGGGCCGGTATGTGAAACCGGAGATTTCCTGGGTAAAGACCGTGAACTGTCCATTGCGCCAGGAGATTTACTGGCGATCTGTTCCGCCGGAGCCTATGGTTTTGTAATGAGTTCGAATTACAACTCCCGCAACCGGGCTGCCGAAGTCATGGTGGACGGAGACGCTTTTTATACGGTACGGCGGCGGGAAACCTACGAAGATCAACTTGCCCTTGAATCTCTGGTACCCTGAGCCTTATGAAACTGGAATTTACCAAAATGCACGGCCTGGGTAATGACTTTATGGTGATCAACCAGGTCACCCAGAATATACAGCTCAACAGCGATCAGATACGGCGTTTGTCGGACCGCCATACTGGCGTGGGCTTCGATCAGCTTTTGTTAGTCTCGCCGCCGACCTCGCCGGATGTTGATTTCACTTACCGTATTTTTAATGCTGACGGCAGCGAAGTGGAACAGTGCGGAAACGGAGCCCGCTGCTTTGCCCGTTTTGTGCGGGACAAGGGCCTGACCTATAAAGACGTGATTCCCGTTAAAACCAATACCGGTAAAATTGAATTGCGCCTACTCAGTGGGAACCTGGTTACCGTCGATATGGGCGCACCGGTTTTTGAGCCGGATCGAATTCCACTGCAAGCTGAAAAACGCCATCCAAAATATAAATTCAATGTGGAAAGCAACATCATTGAACTGGCCTGCCTGTCCATGGGCAATCCCCACGGCGTATTGCAGGTATTTGATGTGGACAGCGCGCCGGTCAACGAGCTTGGGCCGAAACTGGAGGCCCACCCCCGCTTTCCGAACAAAGCCAACATTGGCTTTTGCCAGGTGGTCGACCGGCAGAATATTCGTTTGCGCGTTTACGAACGGGGGGTCGGAGAAACCCGTGCGTGCGGTACCGGCGCCTGCGCTGCTGCAGTTGCGTCAATAGCTGCTAATCTTGTTGATAATAACGTCACTGTCAGCTTGCCGGGGGGTGAGCTGCAAATCGAATGGCAAGGTGAAGGCCACCCGGTACTGATGACCGGTCCGGCTACCACCGTGTACGATGGAACCTACTTTCTATGACTGAATCAACTGCAGAACGACAACAACAAGAAATTGAACTGACCGCTGCCGACGTCGCAAATTACCTGCGCAGCCACTCTGACTTTTTTGTCAATCGACCCGACATTCTTTACGACATGGAGCTGCCCCACGCGCCCGCCAATGCGGCGTCGTTGTTGGAACGTCAGGCCAGCGTTCTGCGCTCTCGCAACACCGAGCTGCGCCACAAACTCAACGAGCTGGTGGGCATAGCCCGCGACAATGATAAATTGTTCGGCCAAATTAAAAACCTTGGCCTAAGCCTGCTGGAAGCCAACAGTCTGAACGAATTGGGTGCCAATCTGAAACAAGTATTGGCGCTGGAATTCGAGCTTGAGCATGCCAATCTGTTTGTCTATAAATCCGCTGCAACGCCTGCAACCCACATCACCCTGAGCAGTCCGCGGGATCTTCAGGTATCGTTGCGGGATTTGCTGCGCGGCAATCGCATAATCTGCACCACACTCCGTAAAACGGAAATGTCTTTTCTATTTCCGGGTTACTCCCAAAGTGAGGGCTCGGCCATTCTGATCCCGTTGCATTACAATCAGGATTTAGGGCTACTTGCCATTGGCAGCACCGATCCGGGCCATTTTAATTCCAATATGGACACCGCATTTGCCCGCTACATCGGCGATATACTGAGCCGACGCCTGCTCCACCTGCTGGCCTAATCCGCATGCCCATGCTGCAAGCAAGCATTGACCGGTATCTCAATCACTTGCAGCTGCAGCGCATGCTGTCTGAACACACCGTTCTGGCTTATCGCCGGGATCTTCAACACCTGGTTGAATTTGCCAACAAACAATCCCTCCCTGACGTGAATGAAATTACACCGCAACACATTCGCATGCTGGTTGCAGAACGTCACCGCAAAGGCAGTAAGAGCAAAAGTTTGCAACGACTGCTGGCCAGCCTGCGCGGACTCTATCGCTATTTGATACAAAACAAGCAGGCGCAGCACAATCCCGCTCAAGGTATTCGGGCACCCAAAGGGGAAAAGAGACTACCGCACACGCTGGATGTGGATCAGGTACAACAACTAATGCAAATTGATGAACGCGATCCGTTGTCGATCCGGGATCGTGCCATCCTGGAATTATTTTACTCCTCCGGCTTACGTTTAAGTGAGTTGCTGCAACTAAAAATAGAACATCTGGATTGGTCCGAGGCCACCGTGAGAGTATTGGGAAAAGGCAATAAAGAGCGAGTGGTTCCGGTTGGGCGTTTGGCTCTACAAGCTTTGCAAGACTGGCTCGCACTCAGGGATCAGTTCGCACCGCAAGACACCAGCCTATTTGTCAGCAAGCGTGGCACACCACTGCACCCGTCCACCGTGCAGAAACGATTTAAACAGTGGGGTATTAAGCAGGGCATCGACCGAAACCTGCACCCACACCTATTGCGCCATTCTTTCGCCAGTCATATTCTGGAATCCAGCGGTGATCTGCGCAGCGTGCAGGAATTACTGGGCCACGCCGACATTTCCACCACCCAAATTTATACCCACCTGGATTTTCAACACCTGGCCAATGTGTATGACCAGGCCCACCCACGAGCCAAGAAACGCGATGATTAAACTACTCACCTTCGATCTGGACAATACGCTATGGGAAATTGACCCGGTTATTATCGAAGCAGAAAAAGCCATGCGTAACTGGGTCCAACAGCATGTACCGGAAGCCGTTGCACTGTTGGAAATGGATCAGTTAAAAGGCACCTACAAGCGGGTACTGGAGCAATTCCCCGACGTGCGTAATCACCCAACCAACATGCGCAAGAAACTGTTATACGAAGTGTTTATTCAGGCTCGGCTTGAACATGCCCACGCCCTGGAAATGTCCGATAAAGCGTTTGCGGTGTTTTATAAAGGGCGCAATCAGATAACGCTGTTCCATCAGGCAGAGCAAATATTAAAAACCCTGAGTGACCAATACCCGCTGATCGCCCTCACCAACGGTAACGCGAACCTGGAAATGATCGGCATTGAAGGCTATTTTCAAGCCCACTTCTCATCGGAAACCGAAGGTAAACCCAAACCGCACCGTGCCATGTTTTTACGCGCACTCAGTACACTGGGAGTCCGTCCCGAACAGACCATACATATCGGAGACAACCCCGAAGAGGATATAGAGGCCGCCGGGGTGTTAGGGTTTCACACCATCTGGTTTAACGAGAATCAACGCCTTCCTGCTGACCGCTGTCAGCCCAGCGTTGAAATCCACTCTCTTGATCAATTACCGGAAGCAGTACACCGCATTGCCGCTCTGTCGTTGAATTGACACCGTCCCACCCTATTTGCGTTTGTCCCCCTGGCCATCATACAATGAGATCCATTCTCATTTACTCAAACCAATCAGGAACACGACGTGTCAGGTATCGAAGTAACCCGGCAGACCGAAATCCATAACCTGTATAACAACCATCACCGTTGGCTGCGCGCCTGGATTCGCTCGCGTTTTGACTGTTCGGAAACCGCCGCGGATCTGGCTCAGGATACCTTTATCCGCATTCTGCAAAAAGAGACTATCCCGCAACCACAAAGCCCGCGCCCCTATCTCAGCAGCATTGCACGCAACCTTCTGATAGATCTGTTTCGGCGCCGCAGCATCGAGCGCGCCTACCTGGACACGCTGGCGCTGCAGCCGGAAGCAGTCCATATTTCACCGGAAGCCCGTCACACTATTATTGAAACCCTGGTGCAAATTGATAGCTTATTGGATGACATGGGCGAACGTCCTAGAGAGGTTTTTCTACTGGCGCAGATAGACGGTTTGAGTTTCGTAGCCATTAGCCGTCGACTGGGCATATCCGTCAATACGGTACGTAAGCACTTTATCCGGGCGATGAGCCAATGCCTGTTGCTGGTCGGGGATGACTGATGGCGAATGTTCACCCCACCATTATTGAAGCCGCCGCGACCTGGTATGTAGACTTGCAAAATGCAGGCACCGACGAGTCCGCACATCAAGCCCATCAGCAATGGTTGCTCGCTCACCCCCAGCACCGGCAAGCCTGGGCCCGGGTGGAAAAACTGCAACACACGCTCAGCCAGTTGGAAGGCGATAGCAGCACATTGCGCAACGCCCGCAATAATCGCCGGCAAACGATCAAAGCGCTAAGCCTCCTCCTCATGGTTGGCGGTACAGGGCTGGCGTGGCAGCAAAAAGACGGTATTGAAAGACTCACCGCGCAGTATCACACCAATACCGGCGAATTGCGCACCCTTGCTCTGGCTGATGGCGGTGAACTTTTACTCAACACCAACAGCCATGTCGACATCAACTACAGTACAACCCAACGTGAGATTAGGCTCCATGGCGGCGAAATCCTGGTCACCACCGCCCAGGATGCCCTCAACCGCCCATTTATCGTTCGAACCCGTCACGGCCGTGTCCGCGCCTTGGGCACCCGATTCAGCGTGCGCGATGTCAACGATCAAACCCGAGTGGACGTTTACGAACAGGCTGTGGAAATTCAGCCAGCCGACTCAACAACATCCGCCTTACGCCTGGAAGCGGGCCAGCGTTCAGAATTTACCCGGCAACACATTCCTTCCCCCTACCCCCTGCCCGCCAACAGCGATGCCTGGCGACAAAAACTGTTGATTGTGAGTGACTGGCCGTTACCGCAGTTTCTGACCGAATTGTCCCGCTACCGGACCGGCCACCTGGGCTGCAATGATGCCGCAACCGGGCTGCGTATCTCCGGCGCCTTTAACCTCACCAACACCAGCGCCGTGTTGGATAATCTGGCCAATACCCTACCGATCAAAATTCGCTACTTCACCCGCTATTGGGTCCAGGTTGAGTTAGCGTAGCCACAACATCCTACTCCGGCTCAAAAAACAAATATTTTTGCTCAAGGGGTTGTCGATTTCGATTCTCATTCGACTTGATACAGAGACGCGACTTTACAGCGCACAAAATAACCCGAAGGAATTGAGCAAATGAAGCCGACACCCACTACGCTAGCGCTGAGTATTACTCTGCTGCTTCCTATTGCAACCCTACCCCGAGCAGGGCTAGCTCAACCAGAAACGCCACCGAAGCAACTCGATACACCCCAAACAGTGGCGCTGTCCATCCCCGCCAGCTCGCTCGAAGCGGCACTGGTCCGGTTTTCCACACAAACCGGGATCACCGTTTCCTTTACACCGGAAATAGTAGAAGGACAGCAGGCCCAGGGCTTGACCGGCTCTTTCACACCGAGCGAGGCCCTGGAACGGTTATTAGCGAGCAGCGGATTGCAAGCACAATGGCTGGGCACTGCGTGCGAATTTTGCAACCGAACAAGGTGACGCCTACAACGCCAGCGAAATCGACCGTAGCGTCGCCTCCATTGCACTGGATAAGCAATTCGGTAGCTCGTTGCTGTGGCAAACCACATTGGTTTATGAAGACAGCAACAATACCGGCGAACCTTTTCAGTTTTACCTCGACCGCTACGATGTCTCCGGCAGTGGCGGCCGCTTGCCCACGCCAACCTACGATTACGACAATATGAACGTGGATAACGCCTACTACAAGTCCGAAACACTGCTGGCTTCGACCGGTTTCGAATGGCACCTGGACGACCAATGGATGCTGCGTTACCAGCTTGGTTTTTCGCGCAAAGATCACAGCTCAAACAAAGCGTTTGCGGATCTATTAAACGCGGCAGGCGACTACAGCGGAGCCATCTATAACTTTGCCGGCCGACTTGACACATTCTTCACCCAGGCGATGTTGCAAGCCACACTATCAGCGCTCGGAATGAAGCATGAACTCGTCGCCGGTCTGGGTTTGCAGCGCAACAAAACCCAATACAGCGACTTCGACTATCGTGCGGATGAATTCCCGGGCAACATCTATGAACCCGAGCCATATCGGGTGCTCCACACACCTGATTTCGCTCTCAATGCAGCCCGACCCGAAATAGTCCAGCGCAGCGCTTTTGTCAGCGACACCGTCCACTTTAGCGAACGTTGGCAGGCCATTGCCGGCCTGCGTTTCACCGACTACGAAAACAAGCCTGATTACCAAACCCGTGAGCTCAGTCCGACGCTGGCGCTCATCTATAAGCCGGACTTACAAACCAGCCTTTACGCCAGTTACGTCGAAGGATTGGAGCCGGGCAGTCGTGTCGCAGACCGTTACGCCAATGCCGGCGAAGTGCTGGATGCAACCGTTTCCAAGCAGACCGAATTCGGCTTCAAGCGGCAACAGGACGCGTTGGATTACAGCGCTGCGATTTTCCGGATTGATCGCGTCAATGAGACGGACATCACCAGAGATGCTGATCTCTATCTCACCCTGGATGGGCTGGTACAGTATCAAGGCGCCGAAATGTCCGCGGCCTATCAATTTACCCGTAATCTTAATATGGGTCTGGGTGCCACCTATCTTGACGCCACTATTGAAAAAACGTCCTCCGACAGTGCGGACCTGGAAGGCAACACACCCGGCAACGCGCCCGAATGGCAGGTGGTCGGCACCGCACAATACTCCATACCGAATATCCCCAGCCTATCTGTACACGGTGCAGTGCGGTATTTTGGTGACACCTATATCAGTGACGACAACCTATTGTCCGTACCGGGTCGCACCGTGGTCAACGCAGGTTTTAGCTACGATTTTGATATGCAAGGCAAAGCCTGGACGCTGGTCGGCAACATCAACAACCTGTTTAACGAAGAGTACTGGGCCAGCGGAGGATACACTGCGGGTAATATCGGCGAGGCACGCAATGCATCGTTAACGCTGAAGGTTCTGCTCTAACCTTAGCAGGCAGGTCTGCGTCTGCGTATATGGTTTTCGTGAAAACACCAGTAATCCATATGCACCATGAGGAAACTGCACGATCAATGGACGCTTTTGACCAAGGAGAAATAAAAAAGCCCCGGATAACCGGGGCTAAAAAGAATTAACAAAAATATATTCAACAAGAGTAAAGGCTTAAAACTGTTTAGATCGGGCGGCTACCATAATTGGATTCAGGCCTGCGTGGTGGATCCATTCGCACGTTACGATCAATCTGCTTGATTTGACCACCGCTAGTTAAATAACGTTCCATGTCCTGTTGCAATTTCTGACGCTCCGCATCCCTGGAGCTCAACGAACGATCGCGTCCGTCGTCATAGGTGATCATACCGGCGTCTTTAGAGCGGCTGGAAGAATCACCGGATTGTTCATCATTTGTATCGTGATTTTCATCGTAGTCAGACATGTTTGAGTCCTCAAAAATAATACCAACGTCAAGAGGTATCACTATTTATAGTCGACGCAGAACAGTTTGCTAATTTATTTTTGATTTTTTCAATTGCGTTTTTTTCTATCAAATTAACGATCTATGATGATTTTTTCTAATTAACTTAGGATTCAAACCTTTGGCTATCAATGTTGCGCCTCTTATGTCGAATAGAACACAAAACGATTGATTTTTATGCTTATTTTCTTATAAGGGCACCATTGAGCGTCACAATGAGACGGCGGCTGCCCGCGTGGTTGCGATGTTCGCAAAGGTAGATTCCTTGCCACAGGCCTAACGCCAATTCACCTTTTTGCACAGGTACCGTAAGACTGCTATCCAGCAAACTGTGCTTGATATGCGCCGGCATATCACGGATACGGATGATGTGTCCATATGGCCTCGCCCTTAACCCCACACAGCTCATGGCCAGTGTCCAATAGCACCTGTCCACATCTTAAAACGCCTGTATGGACTCAACTGTCCATACCTTCAGAAGTATACATCTTGTGTTGGAACCCCCGAACTCCTGACTCTTTCAAAATGTCATCAACCTTAGCTAACTCTAAGGCCGTACGCATAACATCAAAAGGATCATGAGAATTAAGTATTCCCATCTTCTTGCCTGCTTCCATGGCCCATATTGGAATCTTCGTCTCGAGGACATTATTCAGATCCGGGTGCCTCTTCTTCAAATATGCAACTATTGACGAATAAAATATGTACTGCCTGGCATTGGCATCAGGGTGAACAGAGCCTTTTGCTCCTAAAGACATCTGCTGTAAAAGTGCTGACAGTGACGTTAATGCATAAACCACAAACTCATATACAGCCAAACGGTTCGGAAACCGGATATGACTTCCCATTCCATCGTTTCCCAAAGCTCCTTCCAAGAACGCCATTAGAAACTCGACTGATTGACGATCAGCTTCAGCTTCAAACGCGTACCGAACCATCAAATATTTTTTAGCAATTTCATTTTCATCAGGAAACTCATTCAAAGCCTCTGAACTATTTTTTGACCTGAGAAAGTCAGTATGCCCAAGGTAAATATGAGAGAGCTCATGAAGAATTATTGCATAGCTACAAAGATAATATGCAAAATCAGCAATTAACCTCTTTCGCCCATCTTTCCTTAAATTTTTATCCCTGATTTTGATACTCTTTAACCATGGCAAAAAGTCATAATCTGTTTCAAAAATCCGAGAGGCTAGCCATACGTGATATGACAAACCTGCCGACATTTCAACGTAGTATGTTCGTAACCGGTCATTCCACCACGTAGTTGCCAACTCAACGAACTACCTGAATTAGATATCCTTAACTATGGTCAGCATGCCCGGCGGTAATTTCCACCGGCGCTTATCTTCTGATAACACCACCACAGTCTTGCGATTTTTCTTGATGACGACACCGAATATCCTGCCTTCATCCGTTTTGAAGGAGACCTGGTTACCGATATGCATCTGAGCCAGTACGTTTTGATCTTGCTTCGCCCTTAAATAATCAATGCGCTCACAGATGATTTCATTCAGTTCCAGTAATTGTTCAATGGTCATGTCATTGATCAGCATTGCGGGCCTCATTGGATTTGTAAAGCGGGCAACGCAGTGGTTTACCTGCAAACTTTTCTTTCCAGATTCGGGGTGTTAATTCAATGATCTGGCTTGCCGGGTGTTGGCTGACACGCTGGAGCACATCAATCAAATAGGTTTGCGGATTGATGTCGTGCAGTTTGCAGGTGCTGATCAGGCTTTGGATCAGGCCAACGTGCTCTGCACCCAACTCGGTCCAGCAGAACAGCCAGTTCTTTCTTCCCATCGGGATGGTACGGATTTCTCGTTCCAGATGATTGGTATCTAACGGGACATCCGGATCAGCTAAAAACACACGCAGTTGGGTTTCCCGGGCCATCACATAGTTAAGTGCTTTGGTTAAGGGGTGTTTGGGTGTCAGATCATGACGCTGGCATTGTGTCTGGCACCAGGTAAAAAAGCCATCCACGACAGGCTTACTGTGCTCGAGTCGGTATTGATGCTTTTTATCGCCGGTGAGCTTTTGTTCCTGAATCGCCCGTTCGACCTGATATAACCCGCCGATCTGGTTCAGCGCCTGTGCCACCGCCGGCGGATCGCGTTCTTGCGCCTCAACGAAGTAACGACGACTGTGTACCCAGCACTGTGCGTGAGTGACGTCTTGGGTTTTCTCTGCATAACGGGCATAAGCACTGTGACCGTCGGTGATCAGGGTGCCGTTGAATTGGCTTTTCAGGGTGTTTTCAATATGCTGTCGGCCACGGCTTTCGCTGTAGGTAAATACCACTTCATCATCTTCGCCATAAAGGGGCCAGAACCAACCTTGCTTGAGCTTGCCCTTGTGTTGTCGCCCGGCTTTAATCGGCGTTTCGTCCATAGCCAACACCCGGCTAAGCAGAATATGCCGGCATTGCGCTTCGACAATGGGGCGCAGCAATTCTATCGAGCGTTTAACCCAGTTGGTTAAGGACGATCGGGCTACGATGATGCCCTGTTGCGCCATTCTCTGGTGTTGCCGATACAGGGGTAGATGGTATTGGAACTTATCCACCAGCAATCCGGCTAGCAGACTGACGTCGGCAATGCTGCGCTCCAACACCTGATCCGGCAACGCGGCGGTCTGGATGGATTGGTCTGCCTTGTGCTTAAACACCGGCATTTCATAACGCAAGACCACATAGCTGGCCGATTGCTGGGCCAGTTTAAAGGTAATGTGAGTGTCGATAATCTCGTATTGATCAGCGTCAGAACCGGACAGCTCGGGAGGCATCACCGCAATGACCTCCACCGGGACGTCTTCACTAAATCGTAAACCCGTATCAGTGGCACAATCGTCCGAGCGCTGCTTTTTGGCTTTACCTCGTTTGAAGGACGAGACGGTGACGGTGTCTTCCGGTTCAGGCAGGGTTTGGGTGGGCTCACCCAGCAGGTTGATCTGGTCCGGCGCATCAACAATACGCTTCTCGGATTTACGACCAAATAGCTGACGCTCGAACCAGGCCACGCGATCTTTTAGATACCGGACTTCTTCATGCAGCAACGCGACTTCTGCCTCAGTAGAAGCCGGTGTAGATTCAGGTTGTGATGGCGCGTGATTGGCCGAACTGGATGGGGAATTCATGGGGTTGGATTATACCAACCGGAACCCTAAGCTGCATGAATATAACGCTTATATTGGCGACTTTTTTTGACCTCCAGCCCATCCAATAACAATTTCAAATGGGTCCAGCTCAACATTTTTTTATTAGCACCGGAAGCGCGGAAATTGAATTGTCCTTGTTCCAGGCGCTTGAACCAGATACAAAATCCGGCGCCGTCAAAATACAACACCTTAAGAGTAACCGCTCATTCTACCGCGTTCTTTCCCCATCCGAAATCGCGCGATAGGCTAACTCCATCTGATCACTGATGGAGTCATATCAATGCCAACCCAAAAATACATTCGACGATCCGCCGC